>CAMYCE010000019.1 GCA_947254205.1 uncultured Prevotellaceae bacterium | reverse complement strand
CTACACGTAAGGAGTCGTCGGCAGCGTCAGATGTGTATAAGAGACAGGTAGAAAGGATCGCCATTTTTGTCGGTCTCGGTGCTCGACAAGTCGGTTTCGGAGTGATTCTTGGGGTCGGTAGCCTTAAATGCGTCGGCACTCAACTGGCCATTGGTCATGGTGCCATTGGCTGTAATGCTAAATATTTTCTTTGAAGCAATCACTGCGCTATACTTGCCTGCGTGGCATTCTTCGCTCTTTTCGAGGGTACTTGGAGCCATTTTTGCCATTGTTCCTTTTGCGCTCTTAAAGCCGTGCCAGTGTTTGGGCTCGGTGGTCTTGTCGGTCCATTGTTCAAAGCCTGCATTGGGCATTTGGAAATGCTCGGCCGTGTTGCTAAAGGCTACTTTGATTGTTTGAGTCAAGGTTTCTTGCATGTCGATGTCGATGTTTGTCACCAGCATGCCATCGGCATTGAAGCGTGCACTCATTTTGATGGGCACGAGGGACAGTGTGGGCCCTATCCACGTTTGGCCGGCATCGCCTTCCGATATGGTGATTTTGCGGTCGGCATAGAGCATGGTCACACCACCGGTGGTGCTGCCTGCCACGTGGTCGATGACAATGTTGCCCACAGGCAACTCGTCGTCTTTGATCTTGAGAATGAAGTTTTTGAGGGTGAGCGTGTATTCTCCCTGATTCTCGTTGATGGTGATAGTGGCTTGCTGACTTGTGTTGACTTCATTGATGCTCACAGTCAAGTCCCCTGTATAGTCGGTTGCCATTGTAGCCAGACTTAAAACCGAAGCGCCTAAAAAAGTGACTAATTTTCTCATGTTGTTGTGTTCTATTTAATTTTATAGATAATTCCTATTGAGCCATATATGGGATAGAGTGTTTGCTCGATGGTAGTGAAGTTGCTTTTGTGCACGCCCGTTAGTCCCCAGCTCAGGTCGGCATAAACACCCAGCCTGCGTCCCAGCATGAGGTCGCCACCTGCATTGATGCCCCATTGCACCCGGCGCATGTTGCTTGTGAAGTTGTAGTCGCCACGCTCGTCGGGAGTGTGCCCCATTTCGATTTTAGGGCCGGTGGGATTGCCCACGCGCAGATAGCCATCATAGGCCCACCCATAAAATTCGCGTTTCGCCAGAATCGACACATAGGGGCCACATCGCAGGCGCAAGTTGCCCAAGTTGTAGGTGCCTTGGAGTGGCACGGTAAACATCCATTGGGTGACTTTGGTCACCACATTGCCCGTGAACATGCCTTCGAGCCGTTCGCCTCCACGCACAATCTCCATGTGGTAGTTTTTGACCTTGGCATCAACCGACATTCCTTTGTTTTCAAAGTGGGGGCCCACCATCACTCCCCAGTTGCCGGTGAGTGGTCGTTGAACGTCGACTCCAACCGAGAGATTGGGAGTGAGCGGAAATTTATTGAGCCCCCTTATTGTGGCAGGCATGTTGAGTGGCGCCGAGCCTCCCAACGAGTAGCCCATGCGGGCATTGATGTGGGTGCCGTGCAGCAATTTTATTTCTCCCCTCATGCCCATTGTGGTGACCATGGTGATAATGAGGGTGATGAGTAGCTTCATGTTCATGCTATTTCTCTTTTGTGCAAATTAATCTAATCTTGTCGACCATGAGCTCGCTACCAATAGCGCCTTCAAACGAGGCTCCTTCTTTGCTCGACGAGCACACGATTGTCATGTTATAGCCCATGTTTTTGAGCTTTTGCGGATCTACATCTTTTGAATAAATGAAGGTGGCTTCAAATTGTGTCCATTGTTGCGTGTGCTTGATTTCGCCCACTTGTGCAATGGCCACAATGTTGCCATGTGTGGTCACGTCATCGCCATGCAGCACCACAGGGTTGCCTTGGACATCATGATTGTCATAGAACACCGAATAGATGGCTGCACTATCCACCTTGCCTGCAACTTCTTTGCCGGCCTTGTTTTGAAACTTAGCGCCGGGGGCATATTTGTAGTAGCCCGTGAGCTTGATGGGGCGTTTGTTAAACGGAATGCCAAAACGTGTGGCTTGCAGAGCATTGCGCATGGCACTGCTCACGTCAAACTCGCCTAAGAAGAGGTTGCCGGCTGCCAGTCGCTTGTTGGCCATGGCGCCAAAAGGCCCGGTGTCGCGAGTTGTGAGCTTGATGCAAGCCCCGTCCATGCCATTTTTTTCGGGCACACTTGGATAGGCTTCGGGTTTGGCCGAGCTCATGCTTATTTTAAAGCCGGGGTTGCCTGTTGCCCAGTTGTTGCCCATGGTGCCGTCGTCTAAGATGTTGTGCCAAATATAATATTTTTGTGTGGCAGGGTCGAGTTCATAATTTTCAAGGTCAAAGTTCACGGTGTCGCTCACATTCACGGTCACACTTTTAAACACCAGCGTGTAGCCACGATGCCACTTGCCGTCTTGCGAAGTCACCTTATAGCGATATTGCACGCTGTTTTCAAGCTCGTTGCGCTCAATGCCCAAGTCTTCGACTTTGGCCCCTGTGGTTGTTTTGAACTGTGGCACAATCTCGTTTAGAGGAGCTTGAGGGCGCACGTTATAGGTGACAATGCTATCGGTGTAGAGAATGGTGCGGGCAGTGTCCGATAGGTTATAAAACACCAAGTGGGGTTGGGGGCAGTGCAGCACCACTTGCTCGATGTCGCACTCGGCATTGAAAGGCTCGTCTTTCATGCATGAGGCGAGTGGAAGCAAAGCAGCAGTGGCAAGAGTGCTCAATATGATTTTGCTTGCGAGGTGTTGTGTGGAATGCATCATGAGATTAATTGGGTTTAATCGCTATTGTTGATGTGGGTAGTCTTTGTTTCAAAGTTACAAAATTAGGAATTCTTGCCTGATTCTTGGTGTTTTTCTCCTATAAAAATGTTTAAAGCTACAAAATGAGCTAAAGAACTCATCGAAAGTGATAGAGGTTATTAAAATTCTATGTTTATATCAAACAAATTCTATACTTTTGCATTAATATTTTCAAGCTTGTGTTTTTTCTACATTTTAATAGTCATAAAAGCGAAGTGGACTTGTTTTTTTATAAGATATTGGATTCCCGATGGGTTCGAAATTTCAAGGCCAAGCCAGTGCCACGCTGGTTGGTTTTGATTGTTGACATGTGCATTGTCACCTTTAGTTTTGGACTCTGCTTTTTCTTTGATAAGTTTTCCACTTTGGGGCATGGTGGGTGGCCCATGTTCTGCGATTGGAGTCTTGTGCTGGGTGTCTATTTTGTTATATCCTATTTCACCAAGAGCTACACCCACATCATCAGGTTGTCGGTGCTTGAAGACCTGTATCGTGAGATTGTGGTAGTGACCATTGCAACCCTCTTGCTCTTTGGAATTAACAAGAGTGCTTCGTTGTGGTGGAATTGCTTGTTGCTCGAATATTGGCACATCGTTTTTATTGGGGCAGTGTCGTTCTCGCTGTTGGTTTTTGAACGGCTCTCGATCAAGTATTTATATTTGCATCTCACTCGTGTTGAGGTTAAGCGCAAGCATGTGCTCGTTTTGGGCACTTCGCTCAACTCCTTGCTTTTGGCCAATGCCTTGCAAAACGAAATTGGCGGTGATTATGCCCCCATTGGGTTGTTGTCGCTTGGCGAGCATAGCGACAAAAAGGTGATTAATGGCTTCAATGTTCTTGACCTTGACCAAGAGTCGCTGGGCAACTTCTTTGTAGAGCATGGGGTTTATGCTCTGGTGTTTAATAGTGAATATATCGATTTTGTGCGTGAACATCTTGCCGACTATTTCTTGGAACACAACATGCACCTGTTGTTGTTCGATAAATTGCGAGAATATGAATTGGGCGACGACAATAGCAACATTTCGAGCTATGTGAAAGAAGTGCAAATCGAAGACCTGCTGGGGCGTGACCCCATCAAGCTCAATAGCACGCTGGTGCGTTCCCACATCAATGGCTCGTGTGTGCTCATCACTGGAGCTTGTGGCTCGATTGGCAGTGAAATTGTGAGGCAAGTGGCCTCCTACAAGGCCGGTCGCATAGTGCTTGTCGACCAAGCCGAAACTCCCATGCACGACCTTTTTCTCGAAATTCACGACTCCTATCCCGATGTTGAAATTGTCTATTTCTTGGGCGATGTGCAAAACTATGCCCGCATGGAGCAAGCCTTTGTTGACTATCAACCCAAATTTGTGTTTCATGCTGCTGCCTATAAGCATGTGCCCATGATGGAGCACAACCCCACCGAGGCTGTACTCACCAATGTGATGGGAACTAAGAATATTGCCGATTTGGCATTGAAACACAAGGTGTTTAAATTTGTGATGGTGTCGACCGACAAAGCTGTGAACCCTTCAAACATCATGGGCTGTAGCAAGCGACTTGCCGAGGTCTACATTCAATCGCTCTATTTTGATGCCCGCAACCGAGGCTTGAACACTCAAATGATCACCACCCGATTTGGCAATGTGCTGGGTTCTAATGGCTCGGTGATACCTTTGTTTCGCAAGCAAATTGCCTCAGGTGGCCCTGTCACGGTCACTCATCACGACATCATTCGATATTTCATGACCATTCCCGAGGCCTGTGCCCTCGTGCTTGAGGCAGGTTGCATGGGCAAAGGGGGCGAAATCTATATCTTCGACATGGGTAAGCCCATCAGAATTTATGATTTGGCCACTCGCATGATTGCTCTGGCAGGCTTGCGACCGGGGGTTGATATTGAAATCAAGGAGGTGGGCTTGCGTCCGGGCGAGAAACTCTATGAAGAGCTGCTCAACGACGAGGAACTCACCAGCAAGACCGAGAATGAAAAAATCATGATAGCCAAAGTGCGCACCTATGATTTCAAGGAAGTGTGTGGGCGCATCGATGAGATTGTGAGTCTTGCCTCTTGTGGCAATCGACTCGACATGGTGAGAGTCATGAAACGTTTTATTCCAGAGTTCAAGAGCATGCACTCCGAGTTCGAAAAAATCGATCAAGAGCTGCTTGCCGAAGCATCGGTGGCGAAAACGGTCAATAATCCTGAAACCGAGATTTATTATTAGCAATTATATAAAAAAAAATGTTGAAATGAACATTTTAAAAACTAATCAACCCATTGCATTGTGCTGCGACCATGCAGGCATAGCAACCAAGCAAGCCGTCATGAAATATCTTGATGAAAAAGGCATTGCCTACAAAGATTTTGGAACCTACAGTGAGGAAAGTTGTGACTACCCCGACTTTGCTCACCCTGCAGCTTTGGCTGTTGAAAATGGCGAGTGCTACCCCGGTATTGGAATATGTGGCAGTGGCGAGGGCATCAACATGACCCTCAACAAGCATCAAGGCATTCGCTCGGCATTGTGCTGGATTCCCGAAGTGGCTCGCTTGGCTCGCCAGCACAACGATGCCAATTTCCTCGCTATGCCAGGCCGATTTGTGAGCAACGACGAGGCTATTGCTATGGTGCAAGAATTCTTGAACACCCCCTTTGAAGGTGGTCGTCACCAGCGACGCATCGATAAAATTGCGGTGAAGTAGCAATTAAAACTCAATAATTGGTACAAGTCATTTTTAATGACTATCTTTGAGGTGGAAATTAAATTGATCAAAACAATTTATCTGTAAAACCTGAAATTATCATGAGCGAAGAAAAATTTCGTATCGAGAGCGACCTTTTAGGAGAGCTCCAAGTGCCTGAAACAGCCTACTATGGTGTGCAGACACAACGTGCCATTAACAATTATCGCATTTCTTCTTTGAAAATGCGTGATTATCCCGAATATGTTAAGGCCATTGCCTATGTGAAATTGGCTGCAATTGAAGCCAATCACGAGTTGGGCGTAATCAACGATGAAATCTCGGCTGCAGTTGCTCAAGCTTGCCGCGAGATTATTGACGGAAAATTCCACGAAGACTTCCCCGTCGACATGATGCAGGGTGGTGCCGGCACCAGCGTGAACATGAACGCCAATGAGGTGATTGCCAATCGTGCTATCGAAATCATGGGTCACAATAAGGGAGAATACAAGTATTGCTCGCCCAACGACCACGTGAACTGCGGCCAGTCGACCAACGATGCCTATCCCACTTCAATTCGTCTCACATTCATCTTGTTGCACAAGAAACTTGTGGAGAGCCTGAAGCGTCTCATCGCCGCTCTCGAAGCCAAGGGTGCCGAGTTTAAAGACGTGATTAAGATGGGGCGCACCCAGTTGCAAGATGCTGTGCCCATGACTTGCGGTCAGGAATTCATGGCTTTTGCTCACACAATGGAAGAAGAACTTGCCAACCTCGACTTCAATGTGAAGCAACTCTATGAGACCAACATGGGTGGCACTGCCATTGGCACCGGCTTGTGTGCTGTGCCCGGATTCTCGGAATTGTGCACCAAAAAGTTGGCCCAATTCACTGGCGAACCCTTTGTGCTTGCCAAAGACTTGGTTGAGGCAACTCCCGACACCGGCGACTATGTGAGCTATAGTGGTGCTCTCAAGCGTTTGGCTGTGAAGCTGTCAAAGATTTGCAACGACCTTCGTCTCATGGCTTCGGGTCCTCGTTGTGGCTTGCACGAAATCAACTTGCCTCCCAAGGCTCCCGGTAGCTCTATCATGCCCGGCAAGGTGAATCCCGTGATTCCCGAAGTGACCAACCAAGTGTGCTTCAAGGTGATTGGCAACGACACAACTGTGTCGTTTGCAGCCGAAGCCGGCCAATTGCAACTCAACGTGATGGAACCTGTGATCACACAGTGCATCATCGAGAGCGAAATTTGGTTGAGCAATGCCCTCGACACCCTCACCAACGAGTGCATCAAAGGCATCACCGTGAATGCCGAGCACACTGGCGCAATGGTGAAAAACAGCATTGGCATCGTGACAGCCCTCAACCCCTATATTGGCTACAAGGCCAGCACCAAGGTTGCCAAAGAGGCTCTTGAAACCAATCGCTCGGTTTATGACATCGTGCTCGAGCAAGGCTTGTTGAGCAAAGAACAACTCGATGAGGCGCTCGACCCCAACGAGATGCTCAAGTCGTCGCACAAGTTCTCGATCTAAAATTAGAAATTTGTAATATTCACATAGCAGATGGGGCACACCTTAGGTGTGCCCCATCTTTTTACTCGACTTCAGCTACGTTGAGGGTTGATAAAACCGATAGGAATAGCTATTTTTGTAGAAACCATTAAGCCCAAATCGGGCATTAGGTCGCAATAAGGAAATATCTTAGCCTTTTCCTTGCCTTTGTCAAATTACTCAAAATAATTTGACAACAACAAAGAAACCTAATGACCGATTGGGGTTAAAAAAAAGGAATTGCTATGAAACCCATCTATGCTGTTGTGGTGTTGCTCTCCTTTATTGCAGGAGCATGTGGCACGGGCATCATGAATTATAGAACTGCGCGGGCGCGTGTGGTGCTCGACATGAATCAGGCTTTGGCCAAAACCTTGCAAGGCAAGCAAGAGGCATGGATTACTCAAGACACTATCAACACCTATCGACGCAACCTCACGATCGATGAGTTGCGCGAATGCTCATTTGTCTACTATGCCATGAGTGGTCACAACAAGCAATGGTTGAGTAGCGATAAAATGAAGTGGAACAATGCTACCCACAAGGCAGTGTTTCAAAGCTATGCCAACTGCTCGGTGCTGTCGCTATGGCTCATGGCCGACAAGCGCGCCCCCTTGTTTTTTAGTGTCATGGCTGTGCTGTGGAGTGCATGGGGGCTGTGGTATTTTAAACGCCAGCGCGCTCGTCAAGTGGCTTTGGGCGATCTTGTGTTTAGAGAAAGCGATGAGAGTTTTTTCTATAAAAACGGACAAGAAGTGAAGTTCACACCCATGCAACATCGGCTCATGGTGATGTTCTACAGCCATCAAGCCCATGCTCTCTCCAAACAAGAAATATGCGAGACACTTTGGCCCAAGAAACCCGATGCCAGCGACACGCTCTACACGCTCATCAGGCGATTGCGCCCCATTGTGGAGCAAAGTGGTCGTCTTAAAATTGTGACCGACCGTGAAAATGGCTATTCTCTGCAAGAAACTTGTAATGGTTTGCTATCCAATATTTTGCAATTTATAACACGTCGCTCTCGTTAAAAAGTCAGATAGTTGTCAGCCTTTTTTCTTGCCCTTCAAGTCCATCTTCTCTACTTTCGGGAGAAAAAAAAGAGTAATGAGAAAAACGGCTATTTTTTTAATCTTAACTTCTATTTCAACTTCATGGCTTCATGCTCAAGAGGCCAAGCACGTGCAACTGGGCGAGGTGCAAGTCGAGACCTCGCAAGTCATCAACAAGCCCGACGGCCAGCTCATATTGCCCTCAAAATTGCAAAAAGAGTCGTCGCCCAACGGCTACAGCTTGCTTGCCAAGCTGGCTCTGCCCTCAATTCGTGTCGATGAAGTGATGCACAGCATCACTGCGCTCAATGGGCAGGGTGAAGTGCAAATCAGGATTAATGGTGCTTTGGCTTCTCGTGAAGACCTCATGGCACTTGACCCTAAGAGTGTGAAAAATGTGAATTTTATCAACAATCCGGCATTGCGATATGGCAGTGATGTGGCTTTTGTGATTGATGTGCGCACTGCTCGGCGCAATGCGGGCTACACCTTGGGAGTCCACCTGCAACATGCCCTCACCACTCGGTTGGGCAATGGCACTGCATTTGGCAGGCTCAATAATGGAAAATCGGAGTTTGGCATTTCCTATTCTGCCAACTATCGCGATTTTAGAGGAAATCGTGAGCATGAATGTGCCAACTATCAGCTCAACGATGGCAGCATTCATCGCATTGAGCGTGAAGATGTGGAGAGTCGCTCCCACAACATGCAACACAGCGTGGAGTTGAAATATAGCTGGAGCGATGTGGATAGTCGTGTGTTTCAAGCCTCTTTATCGGGTGAAATCGACCGCAGTCCGGGCGATTTCACGCGGCGCATCATCACCGATGGCTCTAAAAGGTATTGGGGCGAAAGTCGAAGCAAGAGCCACTCGTTTAGGCCGGTAGTTGACCTCTACTTCAATTCACCCTTGGGGGCTCACCAGTCGATTGTGGCCAATGTGGTGGGCACTCACATCGCCACCGGTAGCGATAGCTTCAACAACGAGGGCATGCCCTATGGCTATCATGTTGATGGCAACATGTGGTCGGTGCTGAGTGAAGCTATCTATGAAAACCGTCTCAAGCCGTTCACTCTGTCGCTGGGCTTTAAGCATCATTTCAAGCACACTCGCAATGAATATAGCCAAAGCGTGGAGGCGTTGACCATGATGAAAAACCAGAGCTATTATCTTTTTGGCGAACTGAAAGGCACGCTCGGCAAGTTCACCTATATGGCAGGGCTGGGAGTGAGCAATGATTGGTATCATCAAGGCAAAAACAGGTATAGCTATTGGCTATTTCGCCCTAAATTCACCACAGCCTATGCCTTCTCGCCTGCGTGGACGATGAAATATGACTTTGAAACCTACCGGCATGTGTCAAAAATTGCGATGATCAACGACACGCGCATCAGGCTCAATAGCATGGAGTGGACTGTGGGTAATCCCAACTTGAAGCCCGATCGGGTGGTGACCAATAGATTGGGGCTCACGTTTGTCAAAAAAGGAATTTTCTCGCAACTCGATGTGGAGTATAGGGCCAACCCTCATTCCAATATGGCTCTCTATCAACGCTCAAGCGACAATCAATTCTATTACACACAGCGCAACCAAAAGGGCATCAGCATGTTTTATGTGAGAAACACCACGCAATATAGCATTTTGCCCGACAAACTCGTGCTTTCGGCCTATGGCGGATTTTATCGCTTTTTCAACCGAGGCGACAATTACACCCATTTCATGAGTGCATGGAATGGGGGCTGTAGCGTGCAGGCCTATTTGGGCAAATTCACTGTGACTGCCAATGCCGACAATGGTTGGAAATTTGTGGAAGGAGAAACCTTGGGCAAGCAGGGGGCTGCTATCTACTTCACTTGCAGCTATCGCATGGAGCATGGCAATGTGTCGCTCTTTGTGCAACACCCCTTCAACAGCAATCCTCGCCTTTATTATAGCGAGGTGCTCAACGAGCATGTGAAGAAGCAAATTTCTACCCATGGCACCGACTATGGCAACATGGTGAGCCTTTCATTCTCGGTTAAACTCAATCGAGGCAACAAGTATCGCGACATTGAAAAGAAACTGCAAAATCAAGACAATCAAACGGGTATCTTATAATATAAAGAAAACAAAAGCGGAAGGCAAGTCACTTGCCTTCCGCTTTGCTTATAGGGAAGTTGAGATAGTTGAATAACTATTTCAATACTACTTCTTTTTTAGGTTGTATTTTAAATGGAGCTATGAAAGCGCCAGGACCATTTTGTTCTGCAACCAGTCTCTTGGCAATAGCCCGTGCAGGAGTTCTTGTAATGGGGGCTTCTTCTGCTTTTTCGGGAGTTGTGAAGCGTACTAAAGCAACTTCACTCCATTTTCCGTCGGCGTTTTGAGCCATCGAAACAGCATACCATGTTGTCTTGGGGTCGCATTGGAACGTGAAGTTGTCTACTCCAAATTGATCCCATTGAGCGGTCATTGGAGATTCGCTCATGAGCATTTCTTTCACCTTGTCTGCTCCATTTGCATTGTAGGCCGAATCGCTCATAATAATATCATGGTGTAATCCGGCATCAGCATTGGGTGTGAAAGTCACTGTTTGAACATAGCATTGGTTTTCTTCGTTATATTCAAATTTACCCACATTGATAGTCATCTCAGGAGTGCCATGTCCACCGGCAACAGGTGTCTGAACGTCGATTTTCACGGGATCCATATATGAATCATTTTTGTCCCATCCTTGAATCCATACCTCATACTTAGTTTTGGGGATCATTTCCGTCCAAGAGAAAGTCTCGGTCTTGCCGCTAGCCTTAAAGCCCCAAGACTTAATCATGTCGCTGATGGAGGCCAAGCCCATCATTGGACCGAATTGATCAAATTGTTGTTGAAGCTGTCCTTCGGGCATTGCTACAGCAGCAAAGCCTTTCACGTCATCGTTGCCTGTGATGAGAACATCGAAAGAGAAGCTCGACACATTTTGTGCCTCAATTGTTGTGAACTTGGGATCACCAACAAGTGTTGGCTTGGGAGTCTTGAATTCGGCCTTGCTTATCTCGCAGGCTACGTCAAATTCGTCATATCCCAATGTAATGATGGTATAGTCGGCATTTTGAGTCAACTTTTTAGAAAAACCTGTCATTTGAGCCGATTCAAAGTTTTCGTTGTACTTTGTAGTGGCACCCATGCGGTCGAATAATAATTCGCAGCTGGCAGCATCGTTGATTTGTTTAGCAATGTTGCTCGTAATGGTGAGAATGCGGAATGTCTTGCAATTCTCGGTGCGTTGCACTGAACACCAAATGGTGTCTGCGTCGCCTGTGGCAAAACGTTGAAAAGTTACCTTGGCGGCAACGGGGCCTTTCACGTTTGTGAAATACATAGAATCAACTCCTTCAAGAGCATATCCTGTCAGCTTGTTGCTGTGAGCCACAATGAGACGGTTGGGGGCCTCTTGTGACCATGATGCCACGCAACACAAGGTGGCAAATAAGAGTGTTAATAATGGTTTCATTTGATAATAATTTTGTTGGTTTTGTTGTTTACTTTAATTAAATAGATGCCACCGGTAACATGAGATAATGTTATGTCCTCACCTTTCCATTCGGGATTGGAATAGAGATTTTGCCCTCCAATGCTGTAGATGTTTACGCATCCGGCGTTAATGCCTTCAATTTTGATGATTCGATCACATACTTTAACTGAGAAAGATTCTGAATCAACTACACGAGGGGTTTCAAGACCTGCGGCATTCACAAATTTAATAACTGAAATGTCAGTAAGGGGGATTTTTACATCTTTCGTTTCCATTACATGGAATTGTGCGTCTTTGCAGAACATCTTACTGATTTCTTTGAGTTTAAAGCTTTGGTGTGTTCCATCTTTTTTAAATACCTTCATCTCCTGAGCATGCATGCTGAAGGAAAAACCAGATAAAAGAAAGAAACTACACAGCACGGATTGTACTTTGGTAAATTTCATGTTAGTCAATTAAAAAGTTGTTATACTGTGTGCAAATTTAATGTAAAAAAATCATATAGGAAATATTTTGCTATTTTTTTTCAATTTATATTGTGAATGATATTGTCGCTTGTGAATTATGCTGTGAGATAGCATTCCGGTCGGGTTATAATTTTAATAACTTACCGGCTTTGAGGGTCAAGAGTGGCAATAATTTTTTATAGGGAATAAAACACGATGGGAACTCCTCATGAGTTTCATAGTAGTGTGCTTCGCCCACAGTGTAGTTGCCATAGTCAAACCTCACTCCATCTTTCAAGAATAAGGGGGCTTGGGGCATGGGCACGCCTTCTCCCGTGGGGTTGGCATCGTCGCCAAATTTTTCAATCAAGGCTTGGCGTATTAACTTTTGCACCGCTTTTTTCTTTTTAAACATTTCCCAGCTCAGTTGTTGGCCGGTGTGCTTGTCAAAGGTGCAGTCGGTGCAATTGGCCGAAGATGTGGCATTTCCCACGTTATAGGCACACCAGCCCGCGCTGTAAGACACTATGTGGTCGTTTTCAAACTCTTTTTTGATGACGAACATGCGAAACCACGTGTTGGTGGTGTCGTTGTTGTATTGGGGCTCCTGACCATCATTTTGTGCTCGCAGTTCGGCCTCGATTTGTGGACTGCCATTCACTTTCTTGCAATTGGCTGAATAGTGTTGCAACATGGCTGTGGCATCGTTGATGTCGCCGGTGTAGGGTGTCTCTTTCCAAGGGTTTAGGCGATTGTTGATCCATGCCTTGATGGCACTCTCCACTGTTGTTTTGCCCATGGGGAAGTCGACCACGGCATAGAAGCCCGACCGATAGCCTTGATACACGCCACAGTCGTGATCGACGTTGATGGTGGTGATCGACAACATGGGGCACTGCTCTTGAGGGCTTGTTTTGTTTTGACTGGTTTTGGCATGGCCTCCTGCTTGGCATGTGCTACAGGCCAAAAAAAGGCTACAATACAAAATTAAAAAACGGATTCCTTTCATAGCGTTATAAAATTTTATAGTTAATGTTATTGATTTTTAGCTTGAGGCTCGGCCACCCACACATAGGCTCCAAGGTCGATGCCATCGCGAGCGAAGCGGTCGTTGCCAAAGCGGTCATAGCGTGCGCTTTTGGGGCACAGGCTGCGGTCGCCCTTGGCAATGGCATGGCTCTCGTTGTTGAGGCGGTAGTCAAATATATACTTGTCGCGATTCACCTTAAATTTGGGGTCGCCTTTCCACACGCAGTTGAAGAAGTGGGTGTCGTCGCTTCCCTCACTCTTGAAGAGCACGTTGTGAAAGTAGATGTTGGTGCCCATGATGTTTTTTTCGCTGGCAATGTCGTTGATGTCCAAGCCCAGGCCATAGGAGATGCTGTTGTTGATGCTACAATCCATGGGAGCAAATTGTCCTGCTTCATCTTGGTTGAACAGCACTATGTTGGCACCTTTAATGGCCTTAAACAGGTAATAGTTGGCAAAGGTGCATTGGGAGATTCTCACCTTGCCGGCAATGAAGGTCGCCACCCCTTCGGGAGCATCGCTAAACTCGGTTCCCTCGGCCTCGACCCATGCATTGGAGGCAAGCAGGCATTGTGTGCCCGAGTTGTGCAGCACACTGTTGAAGAGGCGCAATGAGCGTTGGGTGGGGTCTTGACTTGCAACTTGCAAGCCCCAAGCCGAGCTGTGCATGTCAACATAGTTGAACTCGTTGTTATAGCCCATCAATGCCACGCCTCCCCATTGGCTGCTCATGATGTCGAAACTAATGCCTCCCACCACATGGTCGAGCCGGTCGCCACGCAAGCTGATGGGCTTTTCTTGTGTGCCCATCGCTTTTACTGTGCCCAAGGCCTTGAGCCATGCTTTGTCGTGAAAGAGCAGGGTGGCGCCGGGGTCGATAGTGAGAGTGGCATTTTCCTCAATGGTGAGTGAGTCGTAGATGAGGTAGGGCTTGTGGGATGTGAAGTGGGTGTCATGGTCGATGACAGCATGGCTGAGTCGCACCACGTCTTGCCCCCATGCATTGAGCACCACGCTTTGTTTCACGCCATTGGTTTCAAAGTCGATGCGGTCGTTAAACTCGGTGGGTTCGTCTTTCGACAACTCGTCGATATATCCTTCGACAAACACATAGATAGAGTCTTTGCCTCTCACCTCGATGTTGTGAAACTCATTGCCCTTGGTGCCGTCAACGTTGAGATAGAATTTGGCATCACTTGTGCCTGCTACTTGAATCGAAGAGATGTTGAGCTGTTTGTTGCTTTTGTTGTAAATCACAAATTGCTTGGTGGCAGTGCCTTGCTTGGTGATCACGGTGTCAAATTTCACGGTATCGGCCGAGAAAGCAAGCACGTCGCTCGGGCTTGTTGTGAAGTCGTCGTTGATGCACCCTGTGAGTGTCACTATTGCTATTGCGGTTGAAAGCAGCAGGTAGAATATATGTTTCATTGCGTCTTGTTCTATCTCGATGTGTGTGTGAAACTATGTTTTATTGGAAAACGCCCACACCTCCTCATTATTGCATGACAGTGCCAGCTAAATGCACTTGAAGTGGGGCTGTTAGCCCTGTTTCTTGTTTTTGTGCTTGTTGGCGATAATGCGAAGAAGCACGATGACCACAACCACGGCGATGCCCATGGCTATAGTGAGCAGTTGCACCCACGGCATTTTAAAGGCTTCTTGAATGGATTGTTGGGCTTGGCAAGAAGTCGAGGTTGTTGCAACGGGGCTGCTTTGGGGTTGGATTGTGGCGGTGAGCATGTTGGGTTCGGGCGTGGCATAGTCGGCGGCAATGATGTTTATAGCATTGCCTCCATGCCCTTTGCGCCCTTGCGAGGTCACAATAATGTGGCGTCCGTCGCCTGAGATGTCGAGCCCCACGGGGTAGGAGTCGATGGCAATGCTGGTCACCATCTTCATGGTGCGTGTGTCGACCACACACAGCTTGCTTGCCGAGTTGCAGGCGGCAAAGATGTAGTGGCCACCGGGCGAAGCCGAGATCGTGCGTGCCCCGCCCCCCACTTTGCAGGTTTCCCAGCCCTTGAGTGGGGCTGTTTTTCCCTTTAGTTGTTGAATCGCGGCTTCTATCTTGTTGAGTGGGAGCCGTTGCACCACTCCTGCCACATTGAGGCTGGCATAGAGGTAGCCATTTTTGATGAGCAGGTGGCGGGCATTGTAGATGCCGGTGAGTCGGCCTAAATATTGCATCGATTGCAGGTCGATCACGGCAATGCCACCGCCGCCACCCATGCAACCCACGAGCAGATAGCGGTCGTTGGGGGTGAACACGGTGCCACGCAGCAGGTAGCCACTGTGCATGTCACGGTCTACCGGCTTGGTGAGGCTAAAGTTGAGCTTGAGCTTGTGGTCGATGGTCACGCATTTCACATAGTGCCATTGGGCAGGCTCGCTGCTTGAAATGTCGATGAGCCCCACGGTGTTGTCGCCCCAGTGGGTCACCGATAGGTATTTGCCATTGTTGCTGGTTGCCACCATTTTGGGCAGGGGGCCGGTTTCCATCACCTTGATGATGCTATCGGTGTGTGTGTCGATAATGGCTATTGCGCTGGGGTCTTGGGCGTTGATGTCGTAGCTGCGCCTGTAGTAGGGCACCCACAAGTAGCGTCCGTTGTGTGAGAAGGTGCTCTCAACAGGTCGCCCCCAAAAGGTGTTGAGGTTTTTCTTGTAGTGGGTGAAGGGGAACAAGCCACAAGGCTTGCTCCACAGTGCGGCATTCTTGGCATTGAAGCGGTGCTTGATTACTTTGAGTTTGCGATTGCTTGTAGCATCATACACCAGTGTGAGGCACCCTTCGAGCGAGTTGATATAGTATTTTTTGCCATTAGGGTGAAAATGCACCGACTTGGGCGACCACACGTCGGTGTCGCGATTCTCTTTGCCACAGCCTGCAAAGTTGTGTTTTTGGGCTGTGATAGTGAGTTTGATGTCGCCTTTAGCATCTTGCGCCACAACTCCTTTTTTGGGGTGCACCACGGGTGGCACTTTCTCGTTGTTTTGGGCTATGGCGCTGATGTGTGTTGCAATGACTATGGCACAGGCAATCCAATAGCGCATGAAATTGTAATTTTTCTTGAGAGTGAAAAGCATTTGCTTTAGTTTTCTTGGTTTTTTCTATTCCACAAAGTTATGCCATTTCAATAAAACAGCAAAACTTTTATGTCTAAATCACTCATGCTCACGCAATTTTATTGTTGCGTGACAATAGGTGATAAATTTCGCCCACAATGAGCACTGGCGATGTGAAAGCAATCACCTTGAGCCATTGCACGAGAGTCATGGGCTGCACATTAAACATCTTGCCTCCCAATTGCACGATAAGAATTTGCCCGATAAAAATGATGGCTATAACCATGAAAAACACCTTGCTCTTGCTCATCTTGTAGAATGCCGAGTGTCCGCTGTCGAATGCTTTGGCATTAAACAGGTTCCAGAATTGTAGAAACACAAAAGTAGAAAAGTAGAGCGAGATTTCGTTGCCCGATATGCGACTGTTGATGAGCGAACTGCCTCCGTCGTTGTGCAGGTAGAGCAGATAGGCAAAGAAGCCAAGCATCGACACTGCAAAGGCGATGCCCACACCAAAGATGAATTGTGCCATGGGCTTGGTGATAATGGTTGCGTTGCTTTCACGGGGTTGCTCGTTCATGACTTCGGCATTGGGGGGCAACGAGGCGAGGGCAAGAGCGGCAAAGGTGTCCATGATGAGATTCACCCACAGCATTTGGGTCACGCTCAGGGCAGGCTGCTCGTTCATGAACGAGGCGATGCCCACCAGCAGACAGGCGGCCACATTGACGGTGAGTTGAAACAAGATGAAGCGTTGAATGTTTTTGTAGAGCGACCGTCCCCACATCACGGCTTTGCCAATGCTGGCAAATGAATTGTCCATGATGGTGATGTCGCTGGCTTCTTTGGCCACCGAGGTGCCATCGCCCATCGACAAGCCCACTTGAGCGGCGTTGAGTGCAGGGGCGTCGTTGGTGCCATCGCCGGTCACTGCCACCACTTCGCCTTGCTGTTGCAGCAGTTTCACGAGCCGGGCTTTATCGGCAGGTCGGGCACGCGACATGATTTTGATTTCTTGCGCGCGCTTGGCGGCTTGGTCATCGGGCAGGGCTGCAAATTCTTCGCCCGATATGAGCACTCTGTCGCTATCGGTTGTGGCCCAAAGGCCCACTTGACGGCCTATTTCGCGGGCTGTGCCGGGGGTGTCGCCTGTCACGATTTTCACCCTGATGCCTGCCCTGATGCTCTCTTTGATGGCGGCTGGCACATCGTCGCGCACGGGGTCGCTAATGGCAACTATGCCCATGAAAGTGAGCCCTTGCACCTGCAATTGGCCTCCGGCAATGGGTGTTGTTTCGCTGTTGTCGAGGAGTTTATAGGCAAAGCCGAGGGTGCGCATGGCTTTGTTTTGGTAGCCAAGCAATTCCTCTTTGATTTCGTCAAAGCTTGTGCCTTGCAATTCTTGATGACAATAGTGCCTGATGATTTCGGAGGCACCTTTCACCAGTAGCAGGCGTTTGCCACCCAAGGCATGGCAGTGGATAACGGTTGCCATATACTTGTTTTCGGTTGAGAAGGGCAGTTGGGCTTCAACTTCGCTGTTTTCGCGCAGGGTGAGGTAGTTGACGCCTTTTTCTTGCAGCCACAGCAGCAATGCCCCCTCGGTGGGGTTGCCAATCACTTGCAGGCCTTTCTCGTTTTGTTCAAGAAAGGCGGTAGAGTTGCAAGCAATGTTGTGGGCTACGATTTGGCTCAACTCGTTGTCGTTGAGTTGGTCGCCCCCTTCAAGTCCAAGAAAGTGGGCTTGATTGATGCGCATTTGGTTTTGGGTGAGCGTTCCTGTCTTGTCGGTGCAAATGATGGTGGTAGCTCCCATGGTTTCGCAAGCGTGCATTTTGCGCACAAGGTTGCCGCTGGCGAGCATGCGACGCATGCTCAAGGCGAGGCTCAAGGTCACGCTCATGGGCAACCCCTCGGGCACCGACACCACAATAAGGGTCACTGCCAGCATGAGGGTGCCTATCATGTATTGAATGGTGGCAAGCAAGTCTTGTGCTCCATTGCCGTCGAGGAAGAAAAGGGCAATGCGCCCCACCACGATTGCTCCGCCCACGATGTAGCTGCCTCGTGCAATCCATCTGCCCAGTTGTTCAAACTGCTTCATGAGTGGAGTGGTGAGGTCGTTCTCTATTTGCGCCTCGGTGTAGACTTGACCATATTCGGTGGCATCGCCCACGCGTGTCACCTGCATCACGCCATGCCCCTCAACCACGCTTGAACCGCGCAATAGCACATGGGTGGGATAGGTAGCGGCAGGGTCTCGGTCTTGCTCCTTGTGTGACTTGCGGGCTGTGGGCTCGCCTGTAAACGAACTCTCGTTCACCGTCATCGACACGCTATCGAGCAACTCGCCATCGGCAGGAATGTTCTCGCCAGCGTCAAGCATCACAATGTCGCCCACCACTATCTCGCTGCGAGGCACTTGGGTGATGCCTCCATAGCGCATTACCTTCACCGGCACATCGTCGTTCATCTTGTTGAGCAGGTCAAACTTTTTGTTGGCATTCATTTCAACCAAAAAGCCAACAAGGGTGGCGAGAATCACGGCAAGAAAAATGCCTAAAGGCTCCAGCAGACAATCGGCTCCCATGTGCAGGCCAAAATATTCATAGAGGGCGATGCCCGACGATAGCAACAATGCCACCAGCAAAATTTTGATGAGGGGGGTGTTGAACGTTTCAAGAAATTGAATGAATGGCGATTTGCGTGGTGGGGGAGTGAGACGGTTGATGCCATAGGCAATGCGACTTTCCTGCACCTGTGCTTGGGATAGACCTTTGAGATGTGTAGACTGCGACATGTTTGGCCTGCTTGTGTGTGTAAATACTTTTTTAATGTGTAAACCTGAGCCGCTCGCCATGCACGTCATGGTTCACCTTGCCATGGGCATAGGCCACTTGGCCGTTCACGAGGGTCATGGTCACTCGATGATGCATCGTCATGCCGTTGAGCGGTGTCCAGCCACAGGGCGAGAGCGTGTCGCTATCGCTGATGGTGTAGCCTTGTGGCACTTGCTCCACAATAGCGATGTCGGCATAATAGCCTTTTTGCAGATAGCCTCTGCGCTCAATGCCATAGAGCTTGGCAGGGCCATGACACATGCGCTCTACCACCAGTTGGGGCGTGAATACGCCTTGGTGTGCAAGCTCAAGCATGGCTATGAGCGAAAATTGCACCATGGGCATGCCCGATGCTGCCTTGAGGCACCCGCCTTGCTTCTCGCTCGGCAGGTGAGGGGCGTGGTCGGTGCCAATCACGCTCAACTTGCCCTCAACCACAGCTTGCCTGATGGCATCGCGATCGTGGACGCTCTTGATGGCAGGGTTGCACTTGATGCGGTTGCCCAGTCGCTCATAGTCGAGGTTGCTGAACAGCAAATGCGCCACTGTGGCCTCGCCAGTGATGTTTTGGCCGTCGATCAAGGCAAGCTCTCTTGCCGTGGTGAGGTGCAACACGTGCAATCGTGTGCCACACTCGCGCGCCAGCCTTGTGGCTCGCAAGGTGCTCTCATAGCAGGCCTCGGCACTGCGTATTTGCTCATGAAACTTTAAGGGCAGGTCCAAGCCGTACTCGGCTACCAGTCGCTTGCGATTGGCATTGATGATCACTTCATCTTCGCTGTGAATAGCAATAATTGTGCCAACCTCTTGAAACAATCGCTTGGTGGCTTGTGGGTCGCTCAGCAGCATGCCTCCTGTCGACGAGCCCAAAAAGGCTTTCACGCCACACACCTTGCCGTAGTCGATGTGCTTGAGCGTTTCGAGATTGTCGTTGGTGGCTCCAATATAAAAGCTGTAGTTGGCAGGCGACACTTGTGCGGCCTTGCTATATTTGGCTTCAAGATAGTCGATTGTGGTGGTCAAGGGCTTGTTGTTGGGCATGTCCATCACCGAGGTGACACCACCAGCCACAGCAGCACGGCTCTCGCTGGCAATGTCGCCCTTTTGGGTCATGCCGGGCTCGCGAAAGTGCACATGGTCGTCGATGGCACCGGGCATCACATAGGCGCCATTCACGTCGTGGCACTCGTGGCACTGCTCCATCAGTTCATGGCTTGGCACGCCTTGAGCAACTTCGGCAATGAGGTTGCCGTCGATCACCACATAGCCCCTAAACAAGCCATTGTTGTTCACGACGACACCATTATAAATAAGGGTGAGCATGTTGTTTGATAAATTTTTAAAAGAAAATGTGAGAACTTAGAGGCGCGAAAAACGCTTTTTGTTAAACCACGATGCGAGTTTGAGCTTCACCACTCCAAAGAGGGCTTCGCTAAAGATGCCTCCACTCATTTTGCTGGTGCCCAGCACGCGGTTTACAAACACAATGGGCACTTCCTTGATTTTAAAGCCCATTTTGTGGGCAGTAAATTTCATCTCGATTTGAAAGGCATAGCCCTTAAACTCAATGAGGTCGAAGTCGATGTTTTCAAGCACTTTGCGACGGTAGCACACAAAGCCGGCAGTGGTGTCGTGCACCTTCATGCCTGTGACGAGGCGCACATATATCGAGGCAAAGTAGCTCATGAGAATGCGCCCCATGGGCCAGTTCACCACGTTCACCCCATTGATGTAGCGCGACCCCACCGACACGTCGGCTCCCTCTTGAGCGCAAGCCCGTTGTAGCGGAATGAGGTCTTGGGGGCGGTGCGAGAAGTCGGCGTCCATTTCAATAATGTATTGATAGTCGTGGTCGAGAGCCCACTTGAAACCAGCTATATAGGCAGTGCCCAGCCCCAACTTGCCACTGCGCTTCACAATGTGCACGCGCCCGGGCAACTCCTTGATGATTTCATCAACAATGGCTCCAGTGCCATCGGGACTGTTGTCGTCGATAACCAGCACATCAAATTGATGTTCGGGCATGGAGGTAACCACATGAATAATGTTGCCAATGTTCTCCTTCTCGTTGTAGGTGGGAATGATGATGAGGCTATCCGATTTCATTTGCAGTAAGTGTCTATAAAGTCTTTATCTTCGTTTCACACAAAAGTAATAATAAAATCACAAAAACAAAAACCCACCCCACTCATTTCTTCACCCAGCAGGTCACAGAGCAATGCCTCTGTCACCAACTTTTGGTTTTCCTGTCTCGCTCTCCAAAATCAAGTTCCCCTCTTATTGCACTTAAGTTTCACTCTCTTGAGGAAGGAGTTGCAACGATAAGGCTCCTTCGATTTTACATATTGTTTCGAGCGAAAGGTTTTCTTGACCTTTTAAAATTTTGGATAGATATTGCTGTGAACACCCCATGCGTTGCGCAAGAGCCTTTTGAGTGAGTTCAAGCTCTTCCATTTTGCTGAGCATCAGCATGGCTATGCGTCGAGACCGACGCAACCATATTTGGTTTTGTTCACTCCCTTTCACTTCTTCTTTCGTTAAATCCGTTAAATTTGTTGATTATAAAGCAACAAATACTGCCACCTGTTGTGTTGTCTTAATTCCTTTAACTCCTGAAGTATAATTCTGTGTAATCCGTGGGAATGATAAGGTGTGTGGGGAATTTTCATTACTTTTGTGGGTATGAAATATTTTATGATTGCAGGAGAGGCCAGTGGCGACATTCATGGCTCGCAGCTCATTGAGGCCATCAAGAAACACGACCAAGAGGCACAGTTTTGCTTCTTGGGGGGCGACCTCATGGCGCAGGCTGCCGGCAGGGCACCGCTCATTCACTATCGCGACATGGCGTTTATGGGCTTTGTGGAGGTGATGAAGCACTTGGGCAGCATTTTGGGCTTCATGAAACGGGCCAAGCAAGCCATTCTTGAGTTTGCGCCCCATGCAGTGGTGCTCATCGACTATCCGTCGTTCAACCTCAAGATGGCGAAGTTTGCCAAGGCTCATGGTGTGCCTGTGTTCTATTTTATTTCGCCCAAGGTGTGGGCTTGGAAAGAGTGGCGCGTGGCGAGAATCAAGCGATATGTGACCCGTGTGTACTCAATTTTGCCCTTTGAGGTGGAGTTTTACCGCCGTCACCACTATGAGGTGGACTATGTGGGTAACCCCACTGTGAAGGAGATTGCGCAGGCGAGTGAGCAATTTGGCACATTCGGTGATTTTGCCAGTCGCAACGGTCTCGACCCCTCGCGCCCCCTCATTGCTCTTGTGCCGGGCTCGCGCCGCAAGGAGATTGCCGACAATCTGCCCGTGATGGTGGAAGCTGCCACTCAATTTTCTCACTATCAGCTTGCCATTGCTGGTGCCCCTGGCATTGATGCCTCGCTCTATGGCACCGTCTTGGCACCGCTTGGGGTGGAGGTGACTATCGTGAGAGGGCAGTCGTTTGAACTGGTGCATCATGCACGTGTGGCATTGGTGACCAGTGGCACTGCCACGCTCGAAGCCGCGATTTTGCAAACTCCCCAAGTGGCGTGCTATCGCATGAATGGTAGCAAGTGGCTCTATCGCTTTTATCGCCGATTGCTGCATGGCAACTATGTAACCCTGCCCAACTTGATTGCCGATGAAGCCATCATTCCCGAGTTGCTCCTGCACCATTGCACGAGTGAGTCGATTGGAAAGTGGCTGAGCGACCTGCTGCCCTCGTCGCCCAGGCGCACTGCCATGCTCAATGGCTACCACCGTGTGGCCGAGCGATTGACCCAAAAAGATTGCACCGATGCCACAGCGCGCAACATCATTGCCTACTTGAATGAACAACAAAATTGACGAAATAGAGGCCTTTCTGGAGGCCGAGATAGTGCCACGATATGACGCCTTTGATGCAGGGCACCGTCGCGACCATGTGCACAGCGTGATGCGCGAGAGCCTGCGACTTGCCACTTTCTACCCCCAAGTCGAGCCCTCGATGGTGCTTGTGGCTGCGGCCTATCACGACTTGGGACTTGCCGTGGGGCGTGAAGTGCACCATGTGGAGAGTGCCAAAATTGTGCGTGCCGATAGTAGGCTACTGCGATGGTTCACCCCACAGCAGATTGAGGTGATAGCACAAGCTGCCGAAGATCACCGGGCATCGAGTAGCCGTGAACCACGCTCGCTATATGGCCGCTTGGTGGCCGAGGCCGACCGTCAAATCATACCTGAAGAAATCGTGCGTCGCACCATGCAATTCACTCGTGCCCATAGTCCCGAATTGGGTGAGGAAGCGCAATATGCCCGACTGGTGGAGCACCTCAACGAGAAATATGCTCGTGGTGGTTACTTGCGCTTGTGGATTCCCGAAAGTGGCAATGCACAGGGGCTTGAAGTGCTGCGCTCGCTCATTGCCGATGAGCCACGCCTGCGAGCTCTCTTCAACCGCCTGCTCCCCCCCAATTCCACAGAATTTTAAGGAAGAAAATCAACAAATTTAACAAATTTAACGAAAAAAGGTTTTTTGGGGTGAAGATGAGTGAATGGGGAGTTTTGGAGGGACAATACCAATCGTCCCATTCACTCCCCATTCACTTCTTCTCACTCCTTCCCCAAATCCTTCGTTTAATTCGTTTAATTTGTTGATTATGAAGCGACAAACACTGCCACTTGCCGTGTTGTCTTCACTCCTTTAAAATTATCTTACGACTACCTTCTTGACACTTCCATCGGTCATTTGGCAAATGTTGATGCCTCGTTGCAAGGCATTGAACTGTTGGCCATTGAGGTTGTAGATGGCTTTCACTTGCGCAGTTGTGGCCTCGACATGGCTAACCCCCGTTTGTGCTTCAAAGATTGCACTCACCACAGTTGTCCCTTCAACAAAGAAGGTTGTGGCAGGCATGATGTTGCCATTGTTGACCAAAAGTTGAGAGAGCTCATGATTGGGTCCAGGGGTGGCTTCGACAGTGATTTCGGTGCCTTGCCCCATGGCTTTGAGATCTTCGGAGGTGAGCGTGTTGCCACGGTTGTCTTTAAGCACGATAGTGCCATTATCGGGCTCTTTCACCGTCACGGCAAATGTTTCGACACCGGCATAGGGCTCCCAGCTGAATTTGCCTTTTTTCATTTCTTTCAACTCCTTGGGAATCCATGCTTTGCTACCTGCATTAGTAGCGTTTTGCTTGGTGAACACGTTGCGATGGCTCATGAGGGCTGTGTCGCAGTAGATGTCGAGTTCGCCACCGCCTTGCACTTGGTCGTTGCGATCGGGGAGCGAGGCAACAAGCTCTTGCATGGCCTTGCCCTGAATGGCATTGCGAGCACACACCAGCACGGCAAGCGACTTGCAACCGGTGAGGTCGAGAGCCTTGAGCCTGTTGCCCTCGCAGCTCAGTCCGCCCAAATAGGCAAGGTCTTTCACGTTGAGTTCGGTGAGCAGGTTGTCGCCACAGGCAATTGATTGCAGCGACTTGAGTTGTGCCACTTCGAGCTTAGCAAGGCGGTTGCCTTGGCATCCCAGCTCGGCAAGCATCATTTTGCCAGTGAGGTCGAGTTTTTCGATTTTGTTGTCGGAGCAGTTGAGTTTAATCATCGAGTTCACCCCCGTGAGGTCAAGCTCGGTGAGCAGGTTGTCGCCACAATTCAGCTCCGAGATGTTGGCGTGGTCTTTCACGTCGAGCATCTTGATTTTGTTGCTAAAGCAGTAGAGTACCGAGAGATTTTTGTGGTCGGTGATGTTGAGTTCTTCAATCTTGTTGTTGCTGCAATAGAGCTCGTTGAGATTTTTGTTGTGTGAAATGTCGAGCTTGGTGAGGTGGTTGTTGAAGCAAGACAGGTCGGTGAGTTTGGTGCACTGGCTCACATCGAGACTCTCCAGCTCGTTGGTGTAGAGATAGAGCTTGAGTAGCGATGTGCAACCCTCGATGTTGAGTGTCTTGATTTTGTTTTCGCCACAAAACAGGCGTGTGAGTTTGGCTCGTCCTTGGGCATTCACTTCTTCAATCTTGTTGGTGTTGCAACTCACCACTCTGATGATTTCGCATGGCGTGAGGTCGAGTTTCTTGATGTTGTTGCTGTTGGCATAAAACTCGGTGAGCTTGTTGCAGTCTTTGAAATTCACCTCGGTGAGTTGGCAGTTGTTGCAGGTGAGTTCGCTGATTTGTCCGCGCAGGGTAATGGTTTGGTTGTCGCCCACTTTGAAGCTCACGTTTTGCCCGTTCACCCACTTGCCGGTGATGCCTTCAAAATTGAGTTTCTTGTCGGCTGTTCTCACTTTGAGTTTGATGGTGCCACCAGGCTTGATGTTGGTTTTCATTGTTACCTCGCCAGTGGTTTGCGCCATGGTGAGCACCGGGCACATGATGGCCACGAGCAATAGCAGTGCCACTCGGAGTGGTTGTTTGAGTAGTTTTTGCATTGAATAATAGTTTTTAGTTTGAGCCAGTTGTGATAGTAATATGATTTTAATGAAACCTCCAAGTTGCAGGAGGCTCAAAGTTTTGGCCTGCAAGCGGGGAGGGTAGGGCTTAGTTAGTAGTGGTGCATGGTTGTCGCTATCAAGCAACAAGCAAATGCCCCATGCAAAACTAACAAATAGTTTGCGTTTCCCCAAATATTGTTTTTTGTGAAACAAAAAAGTGTAACTTTGTGGTTAGAATGTGTGCAAGTCAATCTAAACCGCTATTCCAATGTCGAAAAAACAATCCACCAATATTCTATCTGCAATAGGGTGCATTTCATCTCTTTTGTTGCTCTTTGGGGTGATTTTGAGCTTTGTTTATGGCTCCTATAACATGGGCTTTGGCTTGTTGGGAGTTATGGTCATCTTGTTGGTGTGTGTGGTCTCTTTCAATGAAATGGGAAGCAACGACGCCCCCCATGTGCCTCCTCGTGGCGAAGCAGTGGAAAAGCCTGTTGAGCCACGTCCTGCCAGCTCGTCTCGCAATACTATGAGCAAGGATTTGTGTGCCCAATCGCAACAATTTGTGTCGCGAGCTTATTTTGAATCGGTGAGTGCTTGTGTGACATCGTTGCAAATGTTTGTTGAGCGACTGTCTCACGATAAAGGGTTTAGAGAAAAAGCTATCTTTGTGCGAGGGTTGAATATTGAGTTCACCGATGGCGATTTTGGCAAACTCGACTACAAGTCGTTTGGTGGCAAACTCCACATTCTTGTCATGATCGACCTTGTGCGCAATCTTGAAGGCGCAGGCCACCCTCTCAATCTAATGGCTACTGAAGGGTTGGGCATTTTGCTCTATGTTTTGCGCAATTATGGTATTGAGCAACGAGGCTATGAATATGTGAATTTGCTCTATAAAGAAAATTCGCTTGCCATGACACTTGAGGGCTTGTTAAGACAAATGATGCAACTGCCAGAACCCGATAGTCAGTTTATACTCTCCGACCTGTTGCAGGCCTATGACACAGAGTTGCAAAGACAATATCATGTGCTGATGTATCGTTTCATGTCGCTTGCTGCTAAGTGTGATGGTCATGTGACCATGCAAGAATCCAAGTGGCTGAAAGAAATCATGAACCTACCTGAGCAACGAGTGTTGCACCCCTTCACTTCAGAAAAAGAGGAACTCTCGCCACGCCACCGCCTTGAAGAACTCATTGGCCTTGCAGCGGTGAAGCGTGAGGTGACCACATTGGCCAATCTCACCACCATTCAGCAAAAACGTGCCGACAGTGGCTTGAAACAGGTGAGGCCATGCTATCATTGTGTGTTTAGTGGCAATCCGGGCACGGGCAAAACCACGGTAGCACGCATCTTGGCAGGCATTTATCGCGAGTTGGGTGTGCTCAAGCAAGGGCATTTGGTCGAAACCGACCGCTCGGGGCTTGTGGCTGAATATGTGGGGCAAACCGCAGTGAAAACCAATGCTATTATCGACAAGGCTCTCGATGGTGTGCTGTTCATTGATGAGGCCTACACGCTTGTGCAAGGTGGAGAGAATGATTTTGGACGGGAGGCTATTGCCACTTTGCTCAAGCGCATGGAAGACGACCGCAATCGTCTTGTGGTGATTTTGGCGGGCTATACGGCCGAAATGAATGTTTTTCTTGAGTCAAATCCTGGTTTGCAGTCACGGTTTAACAAGCATATTCATTTTCCTGACTATGATGCAGGGGAGTTGATGCAGATTTTTGAAAGCAACATGGCAAAATATGACTATGTGATAAGTGCTGAAGCTCGGCAACAATTGGAGCATGTGTTTGCTCATGCTGTGTCGACTCGCAACAAGAATTTTGGCAATGGGCGTTATGTGCGCAATCTCTTTGATAAGGCTATTGAACTGCAGGCAAGTAGGTTGGCATTGCAACCACACATTTCGGTCGATGAGCTCAAGCAACTCATTGCCGAAGACATTCCACCCATCGAGTAGGGGGTGAAAAAACGTGGCAAAACTTGTTGGAGCTTTGCCACATGATTTCTTTTTAACCCAAATCGGTCATTAGGTTTCTTTGTTTTTGTCAAATGATTTTGAGTAATTTTTGATTGATTTTAAGGGCGTTTAGCGGGCTAAACAACCGAAAAAGCAGTCAAAAAGAACCAAAATAA
>CAMYCE010000018.1 GCA_947254205.1 uncultured Prevotellaceae bacterium | reverse complement strand
GAAGAAAAGCCCAAAATATTATCTTCATGCGGCCTAATGACCGATTTGGGTTTAATCTTTTTTCTTTGTTGTTGCTCTGTCACAATCAGCAGTGATGAGTGGTGTTGATGGTGAGTAGGGGAGAGATCGTGATTTTGTTGGGGTTGGTGATAAAGAAACTTCCCCACCAGCCAAAACTGCTCTCGGTGATGATGGCATGCTTGCAATAGGCCATGAGTTGCATGTCGCGATAGCTCTCGGTGTCTTTATTCCAATCTACAAAATGAACTTGGTCGCGTGAAAAATCAAGCCCAAACACGTTGCCATGCGTTTTGCACCACTCAATGCTCCCGGTGTTGGTGAAGAACACAAAAACAGGGGCTTCAACATGCCGTTTAATGTAGTTGACAGCACGTTTAAAATAGCCATATTTATACACCACACTCTCGCTCGAATACATGTCGCCCATGCGTGCATGAATGGCCACTGCATTGCACGATTGCAAAAATTGCATCATCGCTACATTGCGTTGGTCGCTAAAAGGGGCAAAAGTGAAGGCATTACGCACTTGGTCCTCGATTTCTTCAAGATTGTTATTCCGAAATTTAAATGAGAGCCTTTGACCGGTGAAAAGAGATTGATTGGACTTGACAAATAATTTATCGGGACAGGCTGCGTGTGCAACAAAATGTGGCTCCCTAATTTTATAGTAGTGTCGTCTCACAAAGTCTCCCAGCCGGGTGCGTCCAAATCGTGTGATGAGCGACAGCCCCTTTTGCGCTTCAATATTGGTTTTGGGAGTGGTTTTGCCATCTTCAAAGTTGCCTCTAAAGTTTTTTATGTCGAGCCCAGCCTTGTTGAGTGCTTGGGTGATGGCAATGGGGTAGTTCCAGTTGTGAAGCCAAAACTTGCTGTTTTCTACATCTTGTTTCACTTGTTGCCATTGCGTTGGTGAGAATGCTTGCTCAATGTTGGGTGGATTGATGCCAAATATGCGATCAAGTTCATAGCCATTCCATTGGCATATCACGTCGTTGCACTCTGGAATGTCATAGATGAGAGTTTCGATATAGCAATCATCGCAAGGGTTCATTTTCTTGATAGCAAGATACTCACAATAGCTGAGCATTTGATTGCCAAGTCCCGACTCGATGTGTATTACTTTCATAGTTTGTTAAGCCCTTTTTTGATTGTTACTATTTTGTCTATTTGTTCCACAATCCTTTGGCCTTGCCATTGATTAAACGCTTGAGCTGAATGCGTCCAAAAAAGGCTTGTGTGAGATAGACCACAGTGGGCACAAGGAGCATCACCTCAATGCCATAGTGCTTGCAGGCCATGGTCATGATGGGAATGCTACACATGGCAAAACCCACATAGATATAAAGCTGAATCCTCACCTTGCCAGTGCCATTGATGGGATACATGTAGAGCCCTCCCAGCATAATCGACAACACATAGCACGCCACACTTGCCGAGAGGCTAAAGGGCACTTGCACCTGACCACCCACCCACATGTCATAGAACCATGGCGAGAGCAAGAGCATCACAATCATGACCGGCAACGACAACAGCCACAAGCGTTCGAGTGTGGTAAGGGCCTTTTTCATCCAAGCTTGGTCATGGCTGGTGTAGGCATCGGTGAATGCTGCCCAAAATGGTGCTAAGATAATGGAAAATAGCATGTAGAGCACATTGAAATATTTGAAGGCCACATTATATTGTGTCACTGCAAGCGGACTCATGGTGCGTGAAATTATCACATTGATGCACTGGAAAATCACCAACAATGAAATCATGATGACGAAAAATTGCACACCAAGATTCATGATTTGCTTGGTGAGCTTGAAATTGATGGCACTCAATCGGGGGGTGAGGCTACGATAACGTTTATTTGAGAAAATAACGAACGAAGCGACGAGAGTGACGAGCAGGGGCAGTGCCGAAAAAGCAAAAGAGAGCGACACAAGGCTCCCCGGCAATATAAACGTCATGCAGTAGATGACTGCCAGCGAGAGCACTTGCCCTATGGTGAAAATGAGTGAACGCAGAGCCGGACGCTGGTCGGCATCGAGCATGGTGCCAATCACACGCATCACCATGTCGCTACAAAAGCACACAATGAGCACATTGAACACCCTTCTCAACTCGGTGCCATAGGAAGAATCAACATTGATGAGGGAAGTCCAATCAAGAAATTGGTTGATGGCAAGCAACACCACACACAAGGGAGCAAAAAGCAAGGCCATGAGAGCCATTGTTGTGCTCACTTGTTGCTTGGCCAACTCGCGATTGCCCATGGCCATAGCCTGCGCAAAACAATTTTTAAAGCCTAAGGTGAGACCTAAATCAAAATAGGCTATCCATGCCACGATAGAGCTAAGGGTGAGCCAAATGCCATATCGTGTGGGGTTGACATAGTGAATAGTGGTGGGAATGAGCAGTAGCGACGTGGCAACGCCCACTCCCTTGAGCAAAAAGGAAGCGCCAATGTTTTTGCGAATTTTTTGAGTGCGCAGTCCTCCCTCATTGAGACGCCGCTTCACAAAGGCTATCATATCCATGTAAATAATAGATTGCTCACAAAGTTTTGCAACATTACAAAGTTACAATAAAAACACTTAATTTCAACCAAGCAAAAACCGCTTGATAGTGATGAGTGTGTGGTTGAACCAGTGGGGCAGGTGACGTTGTATTCTTTTTTTCCATTGATAGGATTTGGGAGTCCAGCTCATAGCATAGTGATGAATACAATAGGAATTTTGAGTGCGCTTAATCACCATTTCACCATTGCTGCGTGCAGCAAAGTATTCGGCTGGATATATATTTAATCCTTCAACGTTTTGTATCTCATTTGTTGAGAGGAGTCCGCGTTGATATAAAAAGTTTGAAACAAGAGTGACAACTGTTATAAAGCTGCCATTTTGCTCGATTTTAAACTCGGTGTTTTTATACATGTTGATAATATCTCCGATTACAGGCATTCCAGCTTCGCAGGCCAGTCCCAATCCAGGAGCAACTCGCAACCTATCGGTAGGGCGAAGAATTTGATTTTCTACTCCCATAAATGCACCTTGCTTTAAGATGGGGTCAATGGGTTGTAAAGCTTCTACGTCGGTGTCGAAGTATATGCCTCCATACTTGTATAAGATCCAAAATCGTGCAAAATCACTCACAAAAGCATACTTGCCAGCTGCATAGGCATCGCGTGAATAAGGTGTCATGTTCACGTCAAAGTTATCTTCATTCCATTCTATAATTTCATAGTCGGGCATGTGTTGTCGCCACGACGCAATGCATTGGGAGGCCAACTTGGGGAGAGGATTGTGGCCAAACCAGCAGTAATGTATAACTTTAGGTATCATAATCTATTTAGATGTTGAAGAGAGTGTTGAAGAACAACGATTAACAATGAATTGTAACTTGTTGCGTGTTGAATATATAAGTTGATTGGAGGTGATAATTTTTATTGTGTAGTCAATGTTGTCACCGCCCATGAGTTTATTGATAATTGCGTGTGTTTTGTTCATGTCAATTGACTTTGTGGCATTTGCAGGAACAATATTCACAGTCATGCACCCAACATTATCTTGCACCAATTGAACTACTTGAGCATTGGGAATGTTTTTGGCAAGATAGTTGAGTGATGCACCATTGAATGGAGTGCCATCTTTGCCAACGATGGCTTGACTGGTGCGTCCGTCAATGCTTTGTGCAATTGGTGCAATCACACTGCATGAATTGTGATTTGAGCAAAGTGTCACCTTGTCGTCGACTTGGTATCGAATGAGAGGAAAAGAAGGATTGATGAGAGAAGTGGTGATAATACCTTGTTCTTGAAACTCATTAATCCCATATCCAGGCACTTCAAAGTAGCCTTGATGGTTAAATGTTTCGCTCAAGGCTGTTGAACGCTCGGTGTTGCCATAATGGTCGAAGATTGAGGTGTGCAAAAAATGTTCGATGTAGGCTCGCACTTGGGGTGTGAGGGTCTCAGACGAAGTGAATGTGAGAGGAATTTGCAGATGCAAGCCCAGTTTATCCCACACTTGACACAGCCTGTAGATTGCACTTGGATAACCTTCAATGGCTCGTGGTGAGTATTGTTTCACTAAATTATAATAATGCTTCCCTGTGTGCTCATTCATGTTGAAACTTGAAAGAAACAAGCAATGAGAATTGGGTATATAGATCGACTGGTGCTTGCGATCAAGTTGACCTCTTATCGACACAAGTAGGTCATGGCCATGGTTAAAGCCACATTTTTTCCTGTAGTATTTGAGATAGGCTTCTTCTATCCACACGGTGTGCCATTCTTCATAGATGCGTAGTGGAGTGCCTGTAGTACCGCTGGTTCTATTTGAAAGTAGTCTCCATGTTGGAGAAACTCTCATGTGTTGTGCATGTTTTCGCACATCTTCTTTGGTGATGACTGGGAGTTTGTGCAGGTCGTCGAGAGAATGGATTTGAGCCGGTGTCACACCACGACTTTCATAGAGTTGATGATAAAAAGAAGACTTTTCATAAGCTGTTTTAAAGAGTTGCATGAAGCGATCGTTATTGCGACAGGCCAATTGCTGTGTAGTCATGGCATATAGGCTGTCCACCTCATTCATACAATGCCGAATGAGTGGTTCGCTTCGCAAAGCATGCTTGGCATATTCTCGCCAAAATAGCTTGTTTAGAATCATGATGCCCATGTCCTTAGTTAATTAAGCAGTTGTTCATAAAGTTGCTTTAATTGCTTAATCACGGCTTGAGGCATGTGTGCCTTGACTCTTTGTTTTGAGTTAATACCCATTTCAGCTCGTTCATCCTCTGTCATATTTGTGAACGTGTGTAGTGCCTGATATATAGCTTGTGTGTTGCCCTCTTCAAAGAGAAATCCATTGTAGTTGTTGGTCACAATTTCAGGAATGCCTCCCACAGGCGTGGCAAGAATGGGAAGTCCATAGGTCATGGCCTCAAGTATTGAAAGCGGAAGTCCTTCAATGTGTGAAGGTAAAATAAACCCTTGAGCCTGTGTGAATAGTTCTGTTTTTGGGGTTCCAGTAACCCAACCTTTAAAATCAACAATTTCTTCGAGATGTTGTTTCTTGATGCATTCCTGTAGTTTCTCAGTTTCGCCATTACCTCCTATTATGAGTTTTAATTTTCCTATCCATTCTTCTTTGTGAAGTGCTATGGCATCGAGAAGATCAAAGACACCTTTTTGCTTGCACACAAGTCCTAAAAAGAGAAGAGTTGCTGGTTGTGGCTTGCCCGAAGGGGTGTGATTGCAACCTTGAGGATATTCTGTGATATTGGGAATAATAATTATGTGCTTGCATTTGAAATTATTCTCAAGAAAATGTTTCCACGATGCCGAAATAGCAACAACAACATCACAATGATTGAAAAGGCGTTGCACAGCTCGATGATGGTGATGGCTGAACTTATCGAAGGCGCCTCCATGCAAGTGAAAAATGGTTTTTTTTCCACAGAGCTTGGCTAAATAGATAACTACACTTTTGCGCCAAAAACTTGCATTACTTGCTCCATGCACATGCACTATTTTAATTTTTGAAGAGCTTAGAGCTACAATAAGTTTAATTATGGCAATAATGCTACACCACAATTTCTTGATTCTGCTTCCCTGGGTCCATGTTGCGATGAACTTGAAAGATGCAAAATATTGAGAATAAATATTTAAAACTTGAGAGATTCCTCCGCGAGGATTTTTATAGTTGGGACCCACCAACAGAATGTGGCAGGATATATCTTTCGAGAGTAGGGGTGGTTGATGATTGGGGATACTCTGCATATAAGATTTTGATATACTATCTGTCATAGGTCGCGAGTTGAGGACGTTTTTTTATCTTCTTTTGATTGGGGGTGATGTTGTTGAAAGAAGGTAGTAGTCTCATTAATATTATGGGCATAAGCCAAAAGAAAGAAGAGGCAATATAAGAGGAGGTATAGGATAAAAACACCAAGCATGAGAAGAGGTAGACAAGCACCGCATAGCCTATTGGATAAGACTTATTGCGGTAATATACTCTCGTCATCATGAAATACACGCAAAAAATATAGACAGCTGTTCCCACATAGCCATAGCGCAAGAGTAGAAGCACCCATGCAATATCAGAAGTGTCGAGTTGAACCACTCTGCCCCGAGGGCCTTTAAGACCTATGTGAAACAAGTGTTGCTTGAGGTCGCTTTCTTGAACATTGCCAATGCCAAATACCATGTATTGCGTTTTTGTGTTTACATATTGTGCGCGTTCTTCGAGCATGAGCAATCGAAATGATAAGTTACCTCCTTGACGGCTATTTCCACGCAATACCTTGATGTCTTGAGAGGTGGTAAAGAGTCGCTCTGTGAGAATATTGTCGGTAGCGAGTACAATACCAACTGCTGCAAAAACCGAGGTGAATACCATCATCTTTTGCACCGAGATGCGCTTGCCATTGAATAATATGATAGCGATTACAACAATGAGGCAAGCAATAAAAATGGATCTTGTGCCCGTCATGAAATATTCAAAGGCTATAACTCCAATAAAGGTCCATTTCCAAAAGCTATTGATTTTGTAAAAGTCGTTAAAAAGCAAAATGAACACAAGAAATGAAATGAGCCATGGAATAGAAGCGCGACTTCCACGAGCAGAACGAATTGCACCAGTGAAACTTATATTGAAGTAAAATTCAACCAAAAATATTGCAGCAATGATAACCGAAATAACTAAAAGGTTGTTTAGCAGAGTTTTTATCTCTTTTATGCGCAGATAAGGGATTGACCATAGTGCCGACAAGCACAACCAATTGCGCAGAGTCTTAATGACCGATATAAACTTCTCTTCATTGATGAGCAGATCGACACAAGCCGAGATTGCAAAAAAAACGGCAAAGATAATAATGCCCACTTTCACAGGTTTGAGAATACTCATGTCGAGTTTGGGCTTGCGACGCAAGAGTAATATCGACTGCATGAAAAGAAAGAGCACAAGCCCAACATCAGAGTATTGATGCTCGGTTATGAAATAGGATTGAGTAAAACCACAAAAACTATAACCTTCAAAAAACATAAGCATGATAGTGATGGGTATAGCCATCTTGTTTCTACAAATTTGTAGAAGAGCAACGATGATTAAAAATCCTTCAATAAATTGCATGCCTATTGTGATGTTTATTTGTTCTTTGAAGTAGTGGTGTCTTAATCAAATGTGATTTTTTCTTCTTTAAAAATACCGCAAAAGTCTAATATCACTTTATCTTTGCACCATTTTAACTGCTTGAACTGTTGATGAGCTGTGAGAAAAACAACAATGTCGGCTTGGCTATATGCTACTTGATAGTTGGTGAGTTTAAACACATTATGTTCTTTGATATTGGGCTCAACGACCATAATATCAATATTATTGCCACTTTGCATCACATCGGTAACAATGCGCTTGGCAGGTGATTCTCGCAAGTCGTCGATGTCGGGCTTGAAGGCCAGGCCCATCATAGCCACTTTAGGACAGCGGCCATGTTTAAGCTCAAAATCAAGCATTGCATGTTTCACCTTTTCGGCACACCATAGGGCTTTATAGGTGTTGGTTTCTCGTGCTTGTGCAATGAGTTTGGTATCAGCAGGGAATGCTGTTGTTATAAAATAAGGGTCTACTGCAATGCAATGTCCTCCCACTCCACAACCAGGTTGCAAGATATTTACTCGTGGGTGCTTGTTGGCGAGTTCTATAAGATGCCACACATTAATGTTGGCTTTATCGCACACAAACGATAGCTCATTGGCAAAGGCTATTTGCACATCGCGATAGGAGTTTTCAACCAGTTTGCACAACTCTGCAGTGCGACAATTGGTGCGATGCAGCTTTCCTTTCACAAAAAGAGAATAAAATTCTATAGCTTTGTCTACAGCCTCTTCACTATAGCCCCCAATCACACGGTCGTTGTGGGTGAGTTCATATATCACATTACCTGGTAGCACACGTTCGGGACAATAGGCAATGTGTATTTTATTTTTTAATTCAGGCCGTGCCTTGAAAATTATTTCAGCAATTTTTTTAGTAGTTCCAACGGGTGAAGTTGATTCTATGACAAATAAATTGCCTTCTTTAAGATACGGAATTACAGAACGACTGGCGGCTTCAACATAAGACACATCGGGGTGGTGATGCCCTTTAAAAGGAGTTGGAACTACAATGAAAAAAGCATCACTTTCTTCGGGAGTAATACCAACCTTCAATTTGCCAGACTCAATAGCTTGTTGCAACAGGGGTTCAAGCCCAGGCTCCATGATGTGAAGTTGTCCATTTTGGGTTTGTGTGACAACTTGGGGGTTAATGTCAACCCCCAAAACGTCGATACCACATTGTGCTACAATAATTGCAGTGGGAAGCCCAATGTAGCCTAAACCTATAAAACATGCTTTCATTAAATGATAAAATCAAAATTAAACAATAATAGCTTTTATCTATGTTTATGACTTATCGCCATAGCCATAGCTATATCCATATTTGTGACCATATCCTCCCGAATTAGAGGAAACACCATTGAAAATAAGGTTGAGATTGCGGTAACGCTTCTCTACATAATATTTTTCAATGTCGGGAAGTTGTGCACGATCCAAGAAACCTGCCCGTATCACATAAATTGTCATGTCACAGAATTTATTGATAATAGAGGCATCGGCCACAATTTCTACAGGCGGACAATCGATGAAAATATAGTCATATAGGTCTTTAGTTTTATTAAGCATGTCACTCAATCGTTCGCTAAAGAGAAGTTCGGTGGGGTTGGGAGGGATTGTGCCCACAGGCAAAATATCGAGATTGGCATGTATTTTACCTTTAACCATCACAGTGTCAAAGTCTTCGATGCGGCCAGTAAGGTAGTCGGAGATACCCAGAGATGGGTTGTTGACAAATGTTGAAAGTGATGCCTTGCGCATATCAAGGTCGATCACAAGCACACGTTTGCCTTTGATTGCAAAACTTGTGGCGAGATTGACAGTTGTAAAGGTTTTGCCCGATTCTGGGTTGGTCGAAGTGAACATAATGACTTTGTTGGTCCCTTCTTTACCTGAAACAAACTCAAGATTAGTGCGAATCACGCGGAAGGCCTCATTGATTTCGTTTCGGCATTGCTCTTGAACCACAATTTTGCGCACATCTTTTTTCTTATTCATGAACGAAAGTAAACCAGAGTGTTTCTTGTAGGATAACGGAAGCTCTCCGATAAATGGAATTGTGAGCATTTTGAGGTCTTGACGAGAATGCACCATAGTGTCAAGACTGTTGAGCAAGAGCAATATAAGTACAGGCACCAAGAGCCCCATGATAAAGGCTACAACCAGAATATTTCCTTTAACCGGTTTTGTGGGTGTTTTTTTCCCTGCAGGAGGATTTAGCATCTTGGTGTTGTAGGCTGTGAATGCTTTTGAGAGTTGATTTTCTTCTCGTTTTTGTAGCAAAAAGGTATAGAGTTCTTCTTTCACTTTTTGTTGACGTTCAACACTTAGCAAATATTTGGCTTGAGTGGGATTGGTCGCGATTTGTTCTTTTGCCTCACTTGCATTTCCATGCAAACTTGCCAGTTTGTTGTTCATGGTGGCAATTATGCTGTTGAGCGAGGCTATGATCGAAGCTTTGGTTGCAATGAGCCCCTGGTCAAGATCAACAACTAAAGGATTGGAAGCACTACTATTGGCAACCAAGTTGTTGCGTTGCATCACACGTTCGTTATACACCACAATTTGGCTACCCACATTGCTGTTGTCAAAACCTGAATTTACTGGCAAAATTTTAAATCCTTTGCTATCGTTGAGTTGGCTTTTGATATACTTAGCCATATAAAGCTGATTTTCAAGTTCAAGCAACTGTTGATTGGTGACTTCGGCTCTATTTAGGCTGATTGCTGCATTGGCTTGAATGTCGGGCACAAGATTTTTACTTTTATACGACGATATGTCTTCATCTACGTGCCCAAGGTCGGCCTCAATAGCTCGCAATTCTTCATCAATGAATTCTGATGTGCTTATAGCTTGCTGGTTAATATCTTCTACCCACTTGCCATTATACACCTCAAAGAGTTTGTTTAGAATATCTTCGGCACGTTGTGGGGAGGCATCATTGAGTCGCAAGTCTACTACCGAGGAGTTATCGTCGGTGAGCTCTACACTGAGCTGCCCTACAATGCTGGCAGTGACAGCCTCGACTGGCACATGTGCTACTTGAATGGAGTGAACATATTTACCTGTATAATATGGCGAAGGGGTTACCATGACATTACCAATTGGTGTGCGCACCGTTTCTCCCATATGTGCTTTGATTACCTTGGATGGCTTCTCCATGCCTTGCAGGGTAAACTCACTGAGCTCAACCAATCCTGTCGCAGGCAATGCCACTGTGAGTGTTGCCGAGCAATCTTGATTCATGTCGGGTAAAATCACATTGATTGGCAATGTTTTGGCATAGAGAATTGTGTCATGAAAAGTGCCCTTTACCGAGTATTGCATGTCGAGATGTAATGCCTTGACCACCTCTTCCATGTAGGTGGGAGATTTGAGTGTGATCATCTCATTATAGAGGTTGGTGTTGCTTTTTCCAAACCCAATGTCGGAGAATTGTCCAAACTGCTTAGAGATAGAAGAGTTACCATCTTCATCTTTAATTAGAATAGAGGCTTGGCGGGTATAGATGGGCTGAGTTGACAATATATAAAAACATGCACAGCCCAAGAAAAACACTAATGAAATAACAAACCAATACCATTTAGAAATGCACAAGTATAGAAAATCTTGAAACTTCAAGGTTTTTTCTTGCTTTTCTTCATCGTGCACATAGAAAGCTTCTTCACTCATGATTCTAAAAAATTATTTTTTAATTAATAGCAAAATTGAGGTGGTGAGAGAAGCAAGTGAAATCCATAGTGAAGGCTGTAAAAAAGCATTTCCTGTGCCAGTTGATTCACGAGCTCTTTTGTTGTTGGGTGTGACATAAATGGCATCTCCTTGCTTGAGATAGAAAGCAGGAGAGCTATAGAGTTGTTGAGTATTGGTGAGGTCTACGCGATAGGTGGTTTGATAGCCTTTTTCTTCTCTCACAATGAGCACATTGTCACGCCTGCCATAGATCGTGAGGTCGCCCGAACGACTAATAGCGTCGATGAGTGTAATTTTATCGCGGTCAAAGGCATATCGCCCGGGTTGGTTTACCTCGCCCATCACCGAATAGTATAAATCAACAAAATCAACAGTCACTGTGGGGTCTTTTAGGTAACTGCCCGATATGAGTTTGTCTTTCACAAAGTTTGCAATCTCGTGTCTTGTCATGTCGGCAATGTGAAGTTTTCCGACCACAGGAAAATCTATATCACCATTGGGGTCGACTGTGTAGATTGCAATTTGTGATGTGGAGAGGTTGTTGCTACTTGATGCAATGTAGTGCCCCACAATATTTAAGTTGTAGAGATAAGCTAATCCGGGGTCTTTACTACTTATCAAAATTGACAGGCGGTCGCCTGGTTGTATTTTGACATATTGACTTTTTGTGAGAGGCATTACTTGCCCTGCTTGAATGTCTTGGAAATATCCAAGTTTAGGAGCTTGGCATGCTGTGAATAGTAGAGCCAACAGCAATATGCTCAAAAAATGTTTGATATTCATATTTATTTTATTATTTCAAGTAAAATAAACATAGAGTAAGGAAACGACATTGCATGGTTGCATATTTTTAGCTATGGGGCAACAAGGAGGAATAGATGTGACTGAAAAGTCGAAGGATTAGCCCCCATGTGGATAACAATTATGTTCATGTAATGTGTATTACTCATCTTTTTAGTGTAGCGCGTTACTTAATACAAGTTTGTATTCCCCCCCCCTTTACAGAACTTATGGTTAATCAGTCATAATCCTAAAGTGGAGTTTAACTCGAGTTATCTGTTAAACAAAAAACCTTAATTGCTCAAGGTTTTAGTATAACGTACAAAAGTAGTGATTAATTGCCAATTTTGCAAAAAATGAGATTGTTCTTAATTGAATTTGAAGAGAAGAATCTGGATAAGATTTTTTTTGCTATGTGCATATTTTTTTATTATATGCGGTGAAGAAGTAACTTGATTGCCAGTCGCAAAATGGGAATTTGTCGTTTGAGTCTTTGAGGCTCTTTTAAGAATCGATAAGCAAATTCAAGATTGTGTTTAAGCCACCATTCAGGGGCACGTTGTGTTTGCCCCGTGTAGACATTAAAACTGCCTCCAAGCCCTTGATATATTGCTGAATGTTGTTGTTGCATCTCTTGCATGAGTAATTCTTGCTTAGGCGATCCCATAGCCACAAACACAATGTCGGGTTTTGTTTTAATAACATGGGCAATGAGTTCTTCTTTTTCTTGCTGAGATTTCAAGTAGCCATTGCGAAACCCCACAATATTGATGCCATGAAATTCTTGCTTGAGCTTTGCAATAGTGTTTTCAATAACATCTTGTGTAGATCCAATCAAGTAGAACGTTTTGTTTTTGTAATATTTGGCAGTGATAGCAAGCCAAAGTTCGCACCCAGCAATTTTACACACATTGGTGTGCCCTTTTTGCTTGAGAGCCATAACGGCTCCCACTCCATCGCAATAGCCGATGTTGCTATTGATAATTTTGCGTGTAATGCTGGTTGCATGCATGATTTTTTCGGCATTAATAGCCACCAAAATAGAGCAGTGTTGCTCAATATAGTCAAGCAGTTGTTCTTGAGAAGAAAAAGGAAAGATTTCAACTCCATTTACATTAACTCGTTGCATATTTTTCTTTTAAAAAACAGCACATTGCACAAAACATAAATGCGTTGTTCCAGCGCATATAGGGAATGTGCGAGCTTAAAAACTTTTTTTTCTGATAATAGAAATATCCTTTCTTATCTTGCATGTGTGTGAGTGTCCAGTCCATTACCCTTTGTGGCACATTGCCCACTTCGTTGAATCGGTGAGTTGCCTCAAGGGTCATCATGAGCTGGGCGGGAGAATGAATATCAATAGGAAGGGTGCAATTGTCATAATATTTAGGCCTGCCATCTTGGTCAAAAAAATGTTTAATATAGTAGTTGAAACCATGTTCAAAGCATGCCACAAAGCTACTGTCATGGGTGCAAGCAAAATAGGCATATAGTGCTTCGAGGTTATAGCCCGTGTGAAAACTATCTACCCATTGTTGGAATGGCTGGTTGCCATAGGGCCACGCTCCATTGGGGCGTTGTGCTGCGCAACAAGCAACTGCCGACGTGCGTGCGGCCTCGTAAAAGGATTTTTCGCCTGTGTAGCGAAAGGCTAAGCTCAAAACATGTGTGCCCAATAGTGAGGCGTTAATCACCGTGTTATGGCCATTGAGGGGGCTATAGGAAAAAAGAAATCCTTGTTGGCAAAGGGTGCGATGCAAGTCGTGCAACACAAATTGAGCCGTAGAGAGGGCAATGTCGAGATATGCTTTTTGGTGAGTAATCTCATAGGCTTGATATAGAGCATCGGCACAAAATTTGGTGACAACAACCGTGGGTGTATATTTGGGGAATAGAAATTGACGACGTGATTGCCAATCGAAATTGTAGCCCCAACATGCACCATGGTAGTTGCCTTTTGATTGTAGAGAAATCAGTAGTTGTGCCAATTGGTTAATTTGTTCTTCAATGAGTTTAATGTTGCCAAATGTGTGTTGAGCTTCGGGGTGTGTTACCACTATTTGGTAGAGAAAGCAGTAGCCTTTTAAAAACAGGGCAATGCCCTTAGGGTTATACTCTTTAGGCACCATGGCCCATCGACGCAAATTGCATGGCAGGCGTTTAAACGACTGAATCATGGCCAACCGGCAAAACGCACTATGCCTAATTCCCGGAATCCACTGAAAGATGCGAGAATTAAGTCCATCATACGGGTCCCAGCCCTTGTAGCCTTCTTTATGGCAGTAATGTTGCAATCGATGAAATGCGTCAATATAATCCATAATAAAGTGTCAAAGATAGCTATAAAAAGGAGTTTATGCAATTAAAATTTTTTCATTTTTAGAAATTTGGGGGCGGGGTGTTTTTTTTGTAAATTTGCAACTTAATTTATAGGAAAAGCAAATCGAATGAAGAATATAAGGAATTTTAGCATTATTGCCCATATCGATCATGGCAAAAGCACTCTTGCCGATCGCTTGCTCGAGCACACCAAGACTGTTGCCGGCAAGCAAATGCAAAATCAGGTGCTCGACAATATGGACTTGGAGCGTGAACGTGGCATTACTATTAAGAGTCATGCCATTCAAATGGACTATATGCAAGATGGAGAGGCATATACTCTCAATCTTATCGACACTCCGGGGCACGTTGACTTTTCCTATGAGGTGTCGCGCTCGATTGCTGCCTGCGAGGGGTGCTTGCTTGTTGTTGATGCCACCCAAGGGGTGCAGGCTCAAACGATTTCCAACCTCTATCTTGCCATGGAGCATGACTTGGTGATAATACCGGTCATCAATAAGATTGACATGGATAGTGCTCACCCCGATGAGGTTGAAGACGAAATCATTGAACTGATAGGGTGTGATTCTGAAGATATTATACGCACAAGTGCCAAAACAGGCGAAGGCATCGAAGCCATACTCCAAGCAATTGTCGATAAAATTCCAGCTCCACAAGGCGACCCCGAGGCTCCTTTGCAAGCGTTGATTTTTGACTCGGTTTATAATCCGTTTAGAGGCATCATTGTTTACTTTAAGGTGATGAATGGCACTATTCACAAGGGCGATTTGGTTAAATTTGTGAATACGGGCATGGAGTATGATGTCGATGAACTTGGTGTGCTCAAGTTGAGTTTGTCGCCCAAAGACAAGATTGGAGCAGGTAATGTGGGCTACATCATAAGCGGAATCAAGAATTCAACCGAAGTGCGTGTGGGCGACACAATCACTCATGTGTCGCGCGCTTGCGATAAGGCTATTTCGGGATTTCAGGAGGTGAAACCCATGGTGTTTGCCGGAGTTTATCCTATTGATCCCGAAGATTTTGAAAATCTAAGAACTTCGCTCGAAAAGTTGCAGCTCAACGATGCCGCTCTCACCTTTAGCCCAGAGTCGTCGGTAGCCTTAGGCTTTGGCTTTCGTTGCGGCTTCTTGGGACTGTTGCATATGGAAATTGTGCAGGAGCGGTTGAGCCGTGAATTCAACATGGAGGTCATCACCACCGTGCCCAACGTGTCCTATAAGGTATATGACAAAAAAGGCAATATGGCCGAAGTGCACAACCCTGCCGGATTGCCCGATCAAACCATGATTGAATATATCGAGGAGCCCTATATTCATGCCTCAATCATCACGCTTTCCGATTTCATGGGGCCCATCATCACCCTGTGCCTTTCAAAGCGTGGCACACTCACCAATCAAGAGTATATTTCGGGCAATCGCCTTGAACTGTCGTTTGATATTCCATTGGGAGAGATTGTTATCGACTTCTACGACAAGTTAAAGAGTATTTCAAAGGGGTATGCCTCATTTGACTATTACATAAGCTCTTATAAACAATCCAATCTCATTAAACTTGATATTTTGCTCAATGGTCAGCCTGTCGATGCCCTAAGTTCATTGACCCACTCAGAAAATGCCGTGAATCTTGGGCGGCGCATGTGTGAAAAGTTAAAAGAACTCATTCCTCGCCAGCAATATGATATTGCCATTCAGGCTGCTATTGGAGCCAAAATTGTGGCTCGCGAAACCATTAAGCAGGTGCGCAAAGACGTGACAGCCAAGTGTTATGGTGGTGACGTGAGTCGCAAGCGCAAACTGCTTGAAAAACAAAAGGCTGGTAAAAAGCGCATGAAGCAAATTGGGTCGGTGACAGTGCCACAAAAGGCATTTTTGGCCGTCTTGAAACTCGACTAAAACAAATCGAACTTTATGATAATAGCGATGCTGTTGCCACAAAAACAACGGCATCGCTATTTCCATAAAATAGATTGGTTGTTTTAGTCAAACTTCATTGTTGCCGATGGCTTGATGGTTGAAATGATGTGGCTGGGGGCTATCAATGTGAGATAGGAAATTAACAAAATGCCCACATTCAAAAGTAGTAGGGTGGGAATGTTGATTTCGATGGGCACATAGGACATATAATAGGCCTCGGCATTGAGTTTGATGATGTGAAATTGATTTTGCATTATTGCAAGACCAATGCCCACTATGTTGCCCACAACAATCGACTTCACAATGAGCTTGGCTGTGAGATAAATGAAAATGCGCCGTATGGCTCGATTGGTTGCTCCAAGCGATTTGAGCAAGCCCACCATTTTAATGCGTTCGAGCACAACCATGAGCAAGGCCGAGATGAGAGTGAATGATGAAACTATCATCATGAGCACCAAAATGATGACTACATTCATGTCGAGCATTTTGAGCCAAGTGAAATAGGCCGCGTTGCTTTGCTGAGTTTGCGAGACTCGATATAGAGTGGGGTAGTGGTGATTGTAGCTTGATAGTGCAAGGTCGCAATAGGCTTTATAGGCATGGTCGTTGAGTGCATCAACATGATTCATGTTGATGCCCACATAGTTTCCGGTGGTAGGGCTCCAATTGTTTACACTTTGCAAGAGGGAGATGTTTCCTAAAATGTAGCTTTTGTCAAAGGTGTCAAAATCGGTAGAAAAAATGCCCACTACAATCGAACGACGCATTTTCACTGTGTTGTCAAAAAAATAGGTAAAGATGCGGTCGTTTACTTGCAACTGCAGGCGATTGGCCATGTATTGCGAAACCACAATTTCACGGTTGTCGGCAGTGTCGGCCATGTTGGGCACTCTGCCTGCCACCAATTTGCTTTTCAAATAGGTCCAGTCAAATCCTGCATCAACACCTTTGTATATAATGCCTTGAAAATCTTGGTCGGTTTTTAAAATTGCCGATTTTTCGGCAATGAGCCCCATGCTTTGAATTTGTTGTGCAAAGGTTGTGTCGCTTAAAATGCCATTAAAAACTTCATGGGCATCGACTGTCGAAAAATTATCGTTAAGCCCTAAAGCGGCATTGGTGACCTTGATGTGGGAATTGAGCGAATAGATTTTGCTCGTAATCTCTTTCTTGAATCCCATGACGATAACCACCGACAATATCATGATGACAATAGCAAGCACAATGCCCACCATTGCAACATTGAGACTGGGCGACGCATTTTTCTCGTTATTTCCCAGTTTCAAGCGTCGAGCAATAAACAGTTCTGTTTTCATTATCAACTGCAAAATTAGTGATTTTTGCACAAGGATTTCATTAATTGAGGCATTAATATTAATTTTGCACTGCATTTGAGTAAAAGGAAAAATGAACATAGCAAAGAATATAGCATTAGTTATTGTTTCACCCAAAATGGGGTGGGAAGAGGTCAACCTGTCGGGCTACTCAACGAGCAAGGTGTTGCAAAGTGCATTCTACCCAATGTTGGCGTTGCTTGCGGTGGTATCGTTTATTCCCATGCTCTATGACAGCACCTCGTGGACACTTGCCAAGACGCTCATGCACTCGATTATTGAGTTTTCGAGTTTTTTTGCCACCTATTTTTTAGCCAGCTATTTTATTGGAGGTTTTTATCCCGAAATAGTGAAGACACACTCTGCCAATGTGAGGTTAAATAATTTTATTATCTACACGCTCATCTATTTGGTTATACTTGAAATTTTCAATAATATACTCGACAACGATTTCTCACCCATCTATTTTATGTTGCTTTATACTACTGTGATTGTGTATAAAGGTGTTGATTATTTGGGTTTAAAAGACGAAAAGAAAATACCTAAGTTTGTGGTTGTGACTTCTGCCATACTCATAGGGCTACCCATTATATTCAAGTGGTTGCTTGAGATAATGATTATTTAAAAAATAAATAGAGCAATATCAACATGGCAGAACGCATTAATATAAAAAATAGAAGAGCATCGTTTGACTATGAAATTCTGGAGAGTTTCACAGCAGGGCTTGTTTTGACCGGAACCGAAATCAAGTCGATCAGGCAGGGTAAGGCTGGACTCACCGACACCTATTGCATGATGGAAAACAAGGAATTGTGGGTGAAAAACATGTATATTGCCGAGTATGCCATGGGTTCATATAATAATCATGCCACTCATCGAGACCGCAAGCTGTTGCTCAATCGCAAGGAAATCAATAAAATAGCAAAAGCTGCCGAGCAACCGGGATTTTCAATCATTCCGCTCAAAATCTTTATTAGCGATAGGGGATTGGCCAAGATGGTGATAGCCATAGCACGAGGCAAAAAGCAATATGACAAGCGTCAATCCATCAAAGAGCGTGAAGATAAACTGGCCATTGACCGCATGATGAAACGCTAAAAGTGTGCCACAAGCGACAGGGCCACAGTTTGAGCATGAAAGTCATAGGTGGGCATCATGGCTATAATAGTCGAAGATGCTTTCTTCTTGTTCCAGCCCAATAACTTGCGTTCCCACGGCAGTAGAGCATACCCTAAGCGTGCACTCAAAATTCCAATTCCTGCTCCCATGACCACATCATTGAGCCAGTGCTTGTTGTTGTAGAGGCGCATGAGGGCGACCGAGGTGGCTACGGCATAGCCTGCCAATCCCGTGTTGGCTCCATATTCGATGCGCATAAGTTCAGCTCCGGTGAAGGCCATTGTCGTGTGCCCCGATGGAAATGAATGGTTGTTGGATAGATTGGGGCGTTGCTCATGAACAATATTTTTGAGCCCGCTTCCCAGCGCCACCATAATGGCGTGAGAAGTAGCTGCAACAGCAACACGTTCTTTCAGGCTATGTTTAGATGTTAGGCCCACTTCGCCCAATGCTATGTAGCCAATCGAAGGGGCAAAGCGCAGGCAACAATCAATATTGCAGTGATGATTGCCTCTAAAAATTTTGTTTATCTCACGATTCAAAACGTTATCATTGAAAATAGCCCCCAAGCTGCCCAAAGAGATAAGCGTTGCAGGAACAATGAGTTGCTTAATTGTGAGACTTTTTGTTTGAGTAGAATCAACTTGACTCGTAGAGTTTTGAAAATGTGATGATGCACTGCTGTTCAACGAAGTGTTGAAAATGAGAAGGAAAGAAAGAAGCAATGCGAAATTTCGTAGCATGTTGCAAGCAGATTAAAAATTGAAGCAACAAATGTAGCTATATTTCTTCAATTACAATACATATAAACTTTCTATGTTTTGCGCCATAATTGGTATTATATTAAATCCATTTTACTTTAGACAAGGCAAAAGTAAAGAATAGTTTGATTAAATCCAAGCGATTTAACAAAATTTCATGACACCACCGAAAAAGGTGCATTATAAATAGCTCATTTACAATAAGGTGTCATTTATCACCATAAAGGCAAGATGATATGGTGATACCTTTCCCCACTTACTCCTCATTTCCACTTCCGCAGGACAGAGGAGAACCATTTACAACAGAACAAGAATAAAATATTAATGACATCAGAATACAAAGAGAGTTAATATATATAAACTTATATATACATAGCAAAATAGCATGGTGATTGTAAGCTATATGACAAGCTTACAATCCACATGCTTAGTAATTACAGAGTGTCCGATGTTACAGCCAAGGCAAGCGCACATAGCGCGCTCACACTTGTCTTAACCTACACTAATTTAATAAGTAGTCGGTCACTCTGTGACCTCCGTGTTTTTCGTTACGGTTGGCCCAACTTCTGACGAAGTTGGGGGAACACTTTTAGGGGCTAACGCCCTGCGTTCGTTATCGTCAAAAACCTCAAGAGGGTCCAAAAAATTACGATTAGCTATATCGTTGCCAGCGTCCAAAATATCATTATCTAGACGACTATCTCCGTAACCGTCTTGAACTCTACGAGAGGGCAAAAGACCTGTGCGAGCATATTGCTCCAAAAATTCACTCACGCTTACTTGCTCATCAGGATTGAACGAAGAACAAGGAATCGACGATTGAACCGACAATGTAGGCTCAAAATCTGTATGAAGTCGAATAAATCTCATAACTTATCAGAAAACTTTTTTAAAATCTTAATAATGTAATAGCCAACTATAACAAAGAAAGCTATAACAGGAAGAGACATCATTAATAAAATTAAATCCAAAAAACCAAATGAAAGTTCCATAACAAATAAATTTAACTAAACATAGGTATAGCGTATTTATCTAACGGACGGACAGCTGTAATATTGTTTCCTATCTCTAACCAAATATGGTGATAGTCATCATTAGTATAAGCAAAAATGTCATTATTAGCGTCCGCAGTTAAGAACTCCGAATTAAGTGCAGGTTGCTTATCAAAACGACGATTCATAGTCCAATAACCGAGAGTATCTTTAAAATCACCATGGCAAGTGGGCGGAATGAAACGAAGCTCACTAAAACGTTGCTGATAGCCGAAAACACTTTCATTATCTTGCTTAGCGTCCTTGCCAAATTTAGTGAACAACTCCATTTTCTTAATCTCCTGTTCTCCAAGATTTTGGAATTCAGGGAAGTAAAAATCGAGTGGCTCTCGCCTCAACCATTGACGATTATACAAATTCTGATACTCGGGCTTAGGAACAACAGCAAGCATACCTAGTAGTATTCCATGCTCCTCAAAGTGCTTGCGGAACTTGTTAGTACGTCCGTAACTGTGAATTTGACCACTTAAAGTGCCTTGTGGAGTGGAAATGAAGTCAGAAGACTTGCCATTACCCAAATCTACTTGACTATAACCGCTGGAGGTCTGCTCAGTGTCGCTGATAATAACAGGGGTGATACCACCGCCGAGAAACTCGGGACGTTGCAAACGTGCATCACTAGAGGTTTGCGAGAAATGCGCTTTAATTTGCTCAATGTAGCGAGTGCCAACCCGGGCAATCTTCTCACGCCATTTTTGCAGAGTAAAAGCACGACGCAAGTCGTTAATATTACCAGGTGTAGTATCTATCTCATAATTCTTACTATTGTCAATAGCAACAAGCTGATTACCAACAGCAGATACAGAATTATCAACAAGCAAATTACCTGAATTAGTAATATAATCGCCAGTATTCACATTTCTGAAAACAGTAGGAGCTTCAGACTTAAACTTAAGTTTACTATCAACCATAGGAATATCTACAGGCTCGCCACGCTGCAAATAGGGCAAGGCAGTAGTAAAATAGTCAGAGGCCCAATTAATTTTACGAATTTTAAGCAACTCCCAAACATTTTCAGACAAGGAGTCATCAAAGTTGTTGGCATCTCGAAGCGTGGGCGAATCTCCATACTTATTACACCAAGGCAAAAGAACAGATTCCTGAATATTAGGATTGCGGAAATATTCATCATAAACAAGCTGATAGGCAAAGAACGGCATAAGAGGAAAATCTATATCCGTTTCCAAGAACTTACCTACAATAACATCTCGTTCTTCTGTACCAAGATAATGGGAAGGTTGTCGATGCTCCGTTGCCTTAACAGGTACTTTAAGATTGAGAGTGGGAAAACCCAGGTAATCAGAAAGAGAACCATTTACCCAATACTTCGCAACATTTTCATAGACCTTTTTAGCAATGGCAGAATCTGAAGAATCTTGACCACTATCACCAGCCATATGATAAAACGAAATTGTAGGCAATGCAGGAGGTGTTACATCCTTAGGGTGTCCGTTAGAACCGTCAGTGATGAACCTGCGCCAACCGTCCCAGCACAAACGCCAAGGAACAAAAAAGAAGAAAGCCTTAATATCCACATGTGCCATAATTGGAGCTTTAAGAGGCGCGAAACGCGCAAAAATCTCACTCGTAACTTGCCAAGTTTCGTTGGGATAGACCTCCTGCGAAAGGAATGGCACGAGGTTGTTAAACTCGGTAGTTAACTTCACCTCATGGGACAAATCGAAAGCATTTCTATTAACGTCTTTAATCAAGACAGAATTAAAAATATTTTTCATTGTGTTTTTTGAATTTTATATAACGTATTTTTTTTGCTTTAGACCTATCAAGTAGTAATTGCTCATATACAGGTACACTCAAACCAAGTTCAGAGCCTAACAACTCATATTTACGAAGCTTATCTCCGTGTTTTTTATCGAACTTCTTAATATTGAATGATGCAATTAACTTCCTGATAGTAGGGGGGTAGTATTGAAAGTCTTTACGTCTGTAATAGAGGGGCAAAGCCCATTTTCCAGAAACGTTAGTAACTGATGAATTATAGTTCGTAGTCCAATAACCACTAACACCATTGAGCGTATAATAATTCTCTTCCCAAGACCTATTCCACGGAATTAAATACTTAAGTGGATCATCATAAGGGACAAAATAGAACTGCAACTTAGAACCGAATGTAAACTCATGTTTACGTCTATCAAAGAATCCAATACCAAGACCATTGCTAACAATATAGGCTTTAGTCTCAACACCAGCAGGGGCATTAATCTTGGAGAGCATATATTTAGTAGCGTAGTGAGTACAACTTTCAAGATTACCACGAATTGGGGAGAGGTTTAAAAAACCTTTTCCCCAAGCTTTACGCATAGCAATTTCTACGTAGTTAAGGAGTTGTAAACCTTTTAAACCAACTGGAGCAGAAGTTACAAATATCAAAGGGTGATAATGTGGACGTTGTGTCTTAGTACCATACTCACCACTAATGAAATACTTTATCTTCAATTGTGGGTTATTCTTCCTAAACCGCTTTAGAAAATCTTGAACATCTTTCCAACATAACGTGTGCAATCCCTTATCGGTAAAAGGGACATTTTCTTCATCATATGTAATCATGCCGAAATAGGTAGCGAGAGAGTCGAGGGCTTGTTGCTGGGTACGGATAGACCAAGAAACACGCTTCTCATCAAGGCATTGAGAACATTTACCACAAGGATAATATGAAGACTTTAAACACATAGTTAATTGAGCATTAATCCGCCTCTCTGCTGAAGACGGATACGGGGTTTACGTTTACGTCTGTGTCGTGACATAGCTATTCATTTTTACGATTTTTAGTAGGTTGATACAAATAAGGCAACTTACCACTCATACCCATCATATTCCAAATAAGTGTCTTAATCTTTCCAAACTCATGAGCATTACCAAATTGAGCAGACCAAGCATTATTTAAAATTTGATTAGCTGTTTGTTCTGTAATTAATTCTTTTTCAGCTTTAAGTTTATCAATCTTTGCTAAAGTCTCCAAAGATGCCTTATAAACCTGTCCTGTTTGAGCCTCTGTTAAATTACGTTCAGCACACAACTTAGCAATATTGTAAGGTAAATAAATATACTGCAAATCAAGAGAGCGAGAATTAGTCTCTGCATTTTTAGCACTTGCATTAGCTTCAATTCTGCGAGTAGTTGCGTTATATGAAACGTACTGACGTTCTTCATCAGTCAAAAGGGCATCAGCATTAGACTTTTTAGCATCTGCAAAATGTTTCATAATAAGTGCTCCAAGCTCCGAAGACTTTAAAGGCAAAATCTCCTTTAATTCATATTGCATATTTCGTGTCTGTTGCTCAACAAACTTAGTATAACTCACGTTTTTGTCGGTCTCTGTAACCATTAAATTAGACTGAATACGTTTGTTATTGTTGTCGAGCGCGAGAGCATCCAAACGAAAATCAAGAGAGCGAGAAGCAAAAGTATTAGAAATAGATTGACCTGCTGTTTCACTATCTTTCTTATTGGTATCAGCATTGACGTTAGCAATTTGAGCTTTTTTAAGCTCAATATCAAGAGCGGAACTAACTGCGTTAGTGACTGCGTCACCCCATCGAGGAGCTTGCAAACTAGTTGCATTAGCTTGGGCAGAGGATTGAACGGGGGGAATTGTAGTACCATTACCATAGAGCAAATTAGGATTAAGTCCAGCATCTTTAAACTGCTGAACCTGTGCAATAGGTGAATTATATTTATTATACATCTGCTCGTTCCATTGCCGAGCTTTTTGCGCCTCAACAGCATTAAACTCCAATGTTTTATTATTGGTATGATTTTGAGAGATAGCATTAACGACAGAGCCGACAACGCCACCACCAGCCATTAAAGCAGCTGCAAGAGGAAAAGGCATAATATCAACGTTTAGGAATTACTAAATTAGTAGAATCTTTAAAACTAATATTTGGGTTCTCTGTACTTCCAGCCGAGAAACTGAAAGAATGTGTAGTTGTGCAACTACTGAAAGCCACAAAAACCACACATGCAATTATAAAGAAAATTAACTTTTTCATTTTTGTTTGGGGTGATAGAACTTCTTATCAACAATTGATTTAGGAAGCTCAACAGACAATTTTTCCTTTTGAGCGACAGGGATAGGCATGTAATCAGTTTTTTTCCATTCCTCGCCATTCATGTCTACAAAGGTATCTGTAACAGTAATGAGATTGTTTTCCAAGTCGTAAGACGTGAACGAGGATACACACGTGAGAATAAGAGTTTGAGAATCAAACATCGGTTTTTTTTCATCCATTTGTTTTTAATTTTAAAATGTTATCAATAGTATCAAATAATACATCATAATCCAATTTAATTTGAATCATAATTGGTATTATGTTAAATGGAATTTCTGAGATTTAGGGATTCTCCTCTTTTTCTCCTCTTTTTCACATTTCAATAAAGAAGTCTCTCATTGAAAAAGAAATCTATTACACAGGGAAAAGAACTCTCTCTCTTTTATTAACATAAAATTTTCAATGACTACTATGAGTGCGATGGTTGAATATAGTGTTTTTGTGGATTTAGAGTTTTGCAGGTGAGTTAATTGTTGTACCTTTATATCCTCTTTAATTGATATTGCATGAAATAATGGAAGATGAACATAAATGATAACAGCATCAACATGCAGCTTCAACCATTGGTTTTTGATAAAATTGCTACTGCCCAACCACTTGTTATAGCGGGGCCTTGCAGTGCCGAAAGCGAAGAGCAGGTTTTGAGCACAGCTCGTGGGCTCGTGAATTGCGGAGTCAAGGTTTTCAGGGCAGGAATATGGAAACCACGCACCCGTCCTGGAGATTTTGAAGGCGTTGGCATTAAGGGGCTTGAATGGTTGCATCGTGTGAAGCAAGAAACAGGAATGCTCATTGCTACCGAGGTGGCTACACGTGAGCATGTGTTGGCAGTGCTTGATGCCGAAATCGACATCTTGTGGATTGGTGCTCGCACTTGTACCAACCCTTTTGCCATGCAAGAAATTGCCGACACCTTGCAGGCCCATCACGACGTGACAGTATTGGTGAAGAATCCGGTGAATCCCGATGTTGAGTTGTGGATTGGAGGCTTGCAGCGGCTCTATAATGCAGGTGTTAAGCGACTAGGTGCCATTCATCGTGGTTTCAGCACTTATGGAAGCTCATTTTATCGCAATGCCCCTCACTGGAATATTGCATTTGAGTTGCACCGTCGCCTGCCCCAATTGCCCATTTTGAGCGACCCCTCACACATGGGTGGCAAGCGTGAACTCATTGCTCCCCTATCGCAACAAGCTCTTGACATGGGTTTTAATGGGCTTTTTATTGAATCGCACATTAATCCTGATGCAGCGTTGAGCGATAGTCGCCAGCAAGTCACTCCCACCGAGTTGCTGGCAATTGTTGAAGGGCTTGTGGTGCGCGATGTTACGCAATCGACCGAAAGTCTTGACTTCTTGCGCCAACAAATCGACCAGTGCGACCATGACTTGCTTGAAACCTTGAATCGGCGCATGGCTATTTCAAGAGAAATAGGACGGTTTAAAAAGGAGCATAATATTCAAATTGTGCTCACTCAACGCTATGGCGACATTATCGACAAAATGAAGGTTCATGCCAATGGCATGGGGCTGAATGGCGATTTTATTGCATCGATTATGCAAATTATTCATGAAGAATCGGTGAAGCAACAAATCAATGTTTTCAAGCAATAGAGAAATGGCACAAGAGAGGGGGGAGGAAACTGAAATGTGTGTTTAAATCTCTCTCTTAGTGGTCTATTTCGCACATTAAACTTGCCTAAATCACCTTTTTTTTGCAACTTTGCACATTCTATTTTAAACAGCAATTTTGATACCAATTATGGAAATTACCGCAAAGCAACTTGCTGCACTGGTTCATGGAACAGTAGACGGCGACGAGTTGGTTGTAATTAATAACTACGCAAAAATTGAAGAAGCAACCTCAGGTTGCTTGACTTTTCTTGCCAATCCTAAATACTCTCATTATATCTACACAACACAGGCCTCAGCTGTGCTTGTGCGTAATGATTTTGTGCCCGAAAAAGAAATTAAAGCAACCCTAATTAGGGTAGAAGACCCCTACTCTACTCTTGCTCAGTTGTTGAATTTTGTAAAAAGTCAGCAACCTCAAAAACAGGGAATTGAGCAACCTTGCTACATTAGCGAAGGAGTGGAAGTTCCGGCTGATGCCTATGTGGGAGCATTTGCCTATGTGGGGAAAGGAGTGAAACTGGGCAAGAATATTAAAATATATCCACAAGTTTATGTGGGCGATAATGTGACACTTGGCGATGATGTGATTCTTTATCCAGGTGTTAAGGTATATCATGGCTGCAAAGTTGGCAATCGTTGCATTGTGCATGGCGGAGCTGTGATTGGTAGCGATGGGTTTGGTTTTGCCCCCAAAGAAGATGGCTCCTACGATAAAATTGCTCAAGTGGGCATTGTGATTCTTGAAGATGATGTGGAGATTGGATCCAATACCACTATCGATCGTGCAACCATGGGAGCAACAGTTGTTGGCCATGGGGTGAAACTCGATAACCTCATTCAGGTGGCTCACAATGTTGAGATTGGTGAGCACACCGTCATGGCAGCCCAAGTGGGCATTGCAGGCTCGACCAAAATTGGGAAACACAACATGGTGGGTGGTCAAGTTGGCTTTGCTGGTCACATCACGGTGGGCGATAACAATGGATTTGGTGCACAGTCGGGAGTTCCCAACAGTGTTGGTTCAAAACAGCGTGTGCTGGGCTCGCCAGCCATCAATGCGCTCGACTATGCTCGCCAGCAAGTATATATCAAGCGATTGCCCGAAATATATAATGACTTGCAAAAGCTTAAAAAACACATTGAAACCAACCAATAAATGCACATTTTTTCACCTCGCAGAAAAAATACAAGAGATAATCAATGAAACAGCAAACACTTAATAGCGAATTCACGGTTTGTGGCAAGGGATTGCACACAGGGCTTAACATCACAGCAACTTTCAAGCCTTCAGCTTGCAACACAGGCTATGTCATCAAGCGCATCGACCTCGAAGGAGAACCCACGGTAGAGGCGTTGGCCGAAAATGTGATTGAAACACAGCGTGGCACTGTGATTGCCAACAAGAGTCGCAAGGAGGTGAGAGTCTCAACCATTGAGCATGCTATGGCAGCTCTATATGCCGCAGGCATCGACAACTGCTTGATTGAAGTGAATGCCCCCGAGCTCCCAATTCTTGATGGCAGTGCAATCGTCTATTGCCAAAAGATTGAAGAAGTGGGATTGGTTGAGCAAGAAGCCGATAGAGAATACTATGTTGTGAAACAGCGCATCAAAGTCGTTGATCCCAACACAGGCTCTTCGCTCATTGTGTTGCCCGATGACGATTTCTCGATCGACACCATGATTGAGTTTGACTCGCCTGTGTTGTCCAACCAGTTTGCCACGCTCGACAATATTGAGAATTTTAAAGATGAAATAGCTGCCAGTCGCACATTTGTGTTTGTGCGTGAGATTTTGCCTTTGCTTCAAATGAACTTGATTAAAGGAGGCGATCTCGACAATGCCATTGTCATTTATGATACCCCCATGCCACAAGAAGATCTCGACCGCCTTGCCGATCTCATGAAGGTTGAACGCAAGCATTTGGGGAAATTGGGCTATCTCAACAATAAACCACTGGCTTTCAACAATGAGCCAGCCCGCCACAAGTTGCTCGACGTGATAGGCGACTTGGCTTTGATTGGTCGCCCGCTGAAAGGTCGCATTGTTGCCTCTCGCCCCGGTCACACAATCAACACGACATTGGCCAAGAAAATCAGACAAGAACTTCGCTACCAAAGTGTGCAAGCACCAGTCTATGACCCCAACAAGGAACCACTCTTTGACAATCAAAAAATTCGTCACCTTCTCCCCCACCGCTATCCCTGTCTCTTATACACATCTGACGCTGCCGACGACTCCTTACGTGTA
>CAMYCE010000017.1 GCA_947254205.1 uncultured Prevotellaceae bacterium | reverse complement strand
GAGGAGTTTTTGATTGATTTTGAGGGCGTTTAGCGGGCTAAACAACCGAAAAAAACAGTCAAAAAGAACCAAAATAAATGGCAAAGATGAAGAAAAGCCCAAAATATTATCTTCATGCGGCCTAATGACCGATTGGGGTTAAAAAAAGACCATTATAATCTTTATTGTCACAAAATTATAAATAAAAGTTCATATCGCCAAAAATGCAAAAGAGGTAAACAATGGAGAATACCATCATTTACCTCTTTCATTAATATTATCTTAACAGTCGTCACTCGCCTCTTAACAAGGCGACAAGACTATGAAATTTGCATTATTGAATGAGCTGGAAGAGCGATGCCGAAGCTGCTGTCATCTCTGAAATAGAGGTGTAGATGCAACTTGCCAATCCAATAAACACGATGCCCAGTGCACAAATAATGAGACCCAGTTTTTCGCTCCAATGCGACTTGAAGGCCGGCACCACACACTCGTCTTGACGAATGAACATGGCCTTCACCACAAGCAGATAGTAATAGAGCGAAATGATCGTGTTGATCAACGCAATGAGCACAAGCACATAGATGGCCACATCGGCATGGTTGAGAGCTCCGGCAAACACAAAGAACTTGCTAAAGAAGCCTGCAAAGGGAGGAATTCCGCCCAACGAGAACATGGCAAGCATCATGGTGAAAGCAAGCCAAGGATTGGTCTTAAACAAGCCATTATAGTCGTCGATAGTGACCTTATCGGCTTGACGCTCAATAGTGGCAATCACTCCAAAGGCTGCAAGATTGGAGAAGATGTAAACCAAAATATAATACATCATCGAGGCCATGCCCAAGGTGTTCACGCCAATAATGCCAAGCATGATATAGCCGGCTTGCGAAATCGACGAGAATGCCAAGAAGCGCTTGAGGTTGCGCTGGCGTATGGCAAAGAGGTTGCCAATCGTGATTGTGGCAACAATGATGGCATAGAGCATCCACTTCCACACGTCGTAGTAAACGGCACCAAACACCTGAGTCAAAATCACCAAGAAGGCAAACGCTGCCGAGCCCTTGGATATAACCGACAAGTAGCTGGTGACCGACGTGGGAGCACCCTCATACACATCGGCTGTCCACAAGTGGAAAGGCACAAGCGAGAGCTTGAAACCCACACCTGCTATCACAAAGGCTACTGCCACAATGAGCAATGCACTTTGCTTGTCGATGAGGAGTGTGGCAATTTGGTCGAAGAATAACGAGCCACTCAAGCCATACACAAACGAGATGCCAAGCAACATGATAGCCGAAGAGAACACAGCAGTGAAAATATACTTGACTGCCGCTTCACGACTCTCATAGTGGTTTTTCTCAAAAGCAGCAAGAGCCGCAATGGGAAGCGAGGCTGTTTCGAGGCCTATATAGAACAAGAGGAAGTTGCGAGCCGACACCATGAGAAACATGCCAAACAGCGTGAGCAACAACAACTCATAGAACTCGCCACGGCGCACGCTCACAAAGTCGCTATTGGCCCATTTCACCGATTGAAGCACCACCAAAAGGGCACCCACATTGAGAATACACTTCATGGCCCATGTGGCCTGACTTTGCTCAAACATGCCGGCAAATGCAACACCTGTGGTAGATGGAACAAAACTCAAGGCTGTGCACACGGCAAATATCACGGTAGTGAACACAGGCAATGCACTCTGGCACCTGCGTGGCATAAAAGTGTCATAGAGGAATACTAACAAGAATGTGGCCATGAGCCCTAATTCTTGTGGCATCATTAAAAACTGAGAATAATCCATTTTATCTTTCTAATCGTTTTTAGAGTTCAACACTTTTATTTACATGACAACGGGGAAGTAGGCACTCAGGGCCTTCACCACGGGCAAGAAACTGTCGCTAATGAGACCCACAAAGAAGTTGGGGAAGCAACCTATAACAGCCACAGCTATCATGAGAGTTGCAGTGGAGAAGCGTTCAAACCATGCCGCATCGGTCAACTGGCGATGTGCCTCGTTGTGCACTGCGCCAAAGAGCAACTTGCCCACCACACGCAAAATATAGACTGCGGTGGTCACAATCGAGGTTGTGGCAACAATCGTGAGAATGCGACGGAACATGTCGGCATTTTCAAACGAGCCAACAAAAATGGTCATCTCGGCAACAAAACCACTCAAGCCCGGCAAGCCAAGCGATGCCATACCGGCAACCACATAGCCTACACCCAAGTAGGGCATGATGTGCATCATGCCACCCATGTCGCGAATGTCGCGAGTGTGGGTGCGACCATAAATCATACCAATGAGGGCAAAGAAAAGGGCGGTCATGAGACCATGCGAGAGCATTTGAAGCACAGCACCTGTCATAGCAGTTTGATTGAACATCAAAATGGCAAAGAGCACCATGCCACAGTGGCTCACCGACGAATAGGCATTGATATACTTCAAGTCGGTCTGCACACAAGCACTGAATGCACCATACACGATGCTAATGCCGGTGAAGGTCAAGAACACCCAGCCCAACTCGCTTGCTGCATAGGGCATGAGATAGATAGCGATGCGGAAGCAACCATAACCACCCAGTTTCATCAACACGCCGGCGTGAAGCATCGACACTGCGGTGGGCGCCGAGGCGTGACCATCGGGCGACCAAGTGTGGAAGGGGAACATAGCACCCAGCACACCAAAGCCCACAAATGTCATGGGGAACAAATATAATTGCCAACTGTGAGGTATGGCATTGTTGTGAGCAATCTCAAGCAAATTCATGGTCAAGTTGCCATCGGTCGACGAGTGGAAATACACGCCCAAAATGCCAAGCATGAGGAAGGCAGAGCCACCCATGAGCATCAAGGTGAGCTTCATGGCCGAATAGTTCTTGTTGCCCGAGCCCCACACACCAATGAGCAAATACATGGGAATGAGGGCTACCTCATAGAACATGAACATGGTGAACAGGTCGATCGAAATGAAGAAACCAAACACACCTGTCGACAAGAGATAGAACCACAAGAAGAACTGACGAGGCAGTGGGTCGATTTTCCACGAGGCAAACACACCGGCAAACACAATGAAGGCCGAGAGCAAAATCATGGCTACCGAAACACCATCGACACCTAAAGCAAGTTTTATATTAAAAGGAGCATACCAAGTCCATTCTTGCACGAGAAGCATCTCGGCTGTGTTGCCGGCACCTCGTTGTTGCAAGAAATAGTTGACCAAATAGATAGCCATCACCACGAGTGCCGTAGCACCCACAACTGCAACGGTTCTAATTGCCTTGATGCTCTTGTTTTGGCACAGAGCCAATCCCAGCAATGTGAGCAATGGGATTATAACGAAATAAATTAATATGTTATCGAAAATCATAATGACTTTATTTTGCAGAACCGTAGATTTAAATTAGCACACACAACATAGTCACCACAGCAAGGGCAAGAGCCCCCATGAGGTAGACATACACATAGCCTTGAATGTTGCCACCTTGCAACTTGCGAATGGCAAAGCTGGCCGAGTTGGTGACGTTGGCAAGCATGTCGAAGGTGCCATCGATAATGTGGCGGTCAAACCATGCAATGGGTTTACACACACTTTGGAAGATAACCTTGTGGGTGATGAACTGATAGAACTCGTCCATATAGAAGCGGTGATAGGCCGCAGTCCACAAGCCCAAAGCTGCATTTTTCATGCGAGCAGGGCGGTTGTTTTCTTTGTAATAAAGAAGTGTTGCCAGCCCAATGCCCACCAGTGCCACGCCAATGCTCGACAGGGCAACAGTCCAGTTGGTGTGGGTTTCAAGCATCTTGCCATCGGCAGTGACAAGCTCGCCAAAGGGCAAGAAACCTGCCACACACGACACCACCGACAAGATGATGAGTGGCAATGTCATGGTCCAAGCCATGTCGTGAGGAGCATGATGCCCCTCGTGCACCTCATGTTTTTTCCAATGGAAAATGAGGTAGTAGATGCGGAACATGTAGAAAGCCGTCATGCCGGCCACCATCGACATCCACAAGCCCCAGCCCAAGCCGTGCTCATAGCAAGCCACGAGAATCTCGTCTTTACTGAAGAAACCTGCAAATGGAGGAATACCCGAAATGGCCAAGCAACCAATGAGGAATGCAATGCTGGTGATGGGCATATACTTGTGAAGACCATGCATGGCCGAGTTTTCGTTGCTGTGCACAGCGTGAATGATGGCACCGGCACACAAGAAGAGCAATGCCTTGAACATGGCGTGAGTGAACAGGTGGAACATGGAGGCCATGTAGCCCAAGCCACCCTCGGCACCTGCTTGGGGAGCACTCGACACGGCAAGAGCCGTCATCATGTAGGCAATTTGAGAAATGGTTGAGAATGCAAGTGCACGCTTAATATCGCTTTGTACACAAGCAATGGCTGCGGCATAGAAAGCTGTGAAAGCGCCCACAACCAGCACTATGTTCATAGCACCCTGCTCTATCACATAGAGGGGGAACAGACGTGCCACCATAAACACACCAGCAACCACCATGGTTGCAGCATGAATGAGTGCCGACACCGGGGTGGGACCTTCCATGGCATCGGGCAACCAAATGTGAAGCGGATACATTGCCGATTTACCAGCACCACCAATAAAGATAAAGGTCAATGCCCAAGCAATCACCGAGCAACCCATGAATGTGCCGGTGCAGGTTTCCACAGTAGATTGTGGATTGTTGAGCAAGCTGGTGAGCACTCCATGAGGAGCATCGACAAAGAAGTCGAATGTGCTTGTATAATAGGACAAGATCATGATGCCAAGCAAGAAGAACATGTCGGCAAGACGCGTCACAATAAAGGCCTTCTTGGAGGCATGAACTGCCGCCGGAGAGGCATAGTAGAAACCAATGAGCAAATAGGACGAAACACCCACCATCTCAAAGAAAATAAACATTTGGAAAATGTTGGTCGAAACCACAAGTCCCAACATTGAGAAGGTGAAGAGTTGCAAAAAAGCATAGTAACGCTGAAAACCCTTTTCGGGATTTCCATGCTCATCGGCCATATAGCCAAAACTAAAGAGATTGACAAGGAAAGAGATGGTTGTAACCACAACCAGCATCATTGCCGAGATGGGGTCGATAATGATGCCCATGCGCACCACCAAGTCGCTCGAAAAGCTCAACCAGTCGTGATTGTAAGGCATCACGGCCTGGCGCACTCCGTCAACGAGGGGTGTGTTGAAGAAATAGGTAATGGCAAGTCCATAGCTAACAGCTAATGTCACACCCATGGACAAAGTGCCAATTATACCTGTCAGTTTCTTTCCCATTTTCACTCCGCCCAATCCAAGCACAAAGAACATGAACAAGGGAAGCGCTAAAACCAATATAGATGAACTTAAAGGCATAATTCTTAAAATTTCAATTTAGTGATTTCATTAATGTCCACCTTCTTGGCAACACGGAACATATTGATCACAATAGCAAGGGCTATAGCTGTCTCGGCCGCTGCAATGGCAATGGCAAAGAGCGAGAAAAACATGCCGTCCATTTGATTGGGGAACAAATATCGGTTAAACACAGCAAAGTTGATGTCGACAGAGTTGAGCATGAGCTCCAGCGAAATCAAAATTGCAATCACATTCCTACGGGTGATAAAGCCATAGACACCACAGCCAAACATGATGAGGCTGGGAACAAGATACATCAGTAATGTTAATTCCATAATTCTCTCCTCCTCATTTTTTAACGGCGACGTGCAACAACAACACCACCAATAATGCATGCTAACAATAAAACACTGATTGCCTCAAAAGGCAAAAGATAACCAAACTTATCGGCATTGAGCAATGCTCGGCCAATAGTTGAAATGTCATAGTCACCGGCAGGGAGCAACTTGGCGACGCAAAACTGCCCATAGCTGAACAAAGCGTAGCCACACACTACAACTCCACTAATGGCGGCACTCAAGCCCAAAAATCGCTTGTGAGAGATGATGGGCTGGGCATCATTACCAGGCTTGTGAGTGAGCATAATTGCAAACACAAACAGCACGGCAATACCGCCTGCATAGACCGCAATTTGCACTGCTCCCAAGAAGTGGTAGTCCATTTGGAAGTAGATGATTCCTGTGGATAGCAACACAAACAACAGATAGGTGGCTGCCCGCAGGATTTTTTTAGTTGTTACCGTCAGTACCGAAAACACGATAATTGCAATTGCAATTATACAATACATAATGATGTTTCCCACTGATTCCATATAGTAGTTTATTTTTCTTTATTTTCTGATTTAGTTTCGGGCTCCTGAGCCACAGGGGCAGGAGCCGGGGTTGCCGCAGGGGCAGGCTTTGCCACAGGAGTAGCAGCCGGTCGGGCTACCGGAGCTGGGGCTGGTTTCTCTTTTTCGGGCAAATAGTTGAGTTGCTTCACCAACGCATCACGTTGAAACACCGACTGCTCAAAGTCGTTGCTAAACCTGATGGCATCGGTGGGACAAGTGAGAACACACAAGTCGCAAAATGTGCAACTGCCCAAGTCATAGATGTAGCGGTCAAGCTTCATCTTTTTCTTTCCGTTGGGCAAGTCAACCATTTTGGTGATAACCTGAATTGTGCCATTTGGGCAATTGCGCTCGCAAGTCTTGCAGGCAATACACTTGTGATAGCCTTCGTCATCATAAATGAACTCCAGCGTCGACCTGAACCGGTCGGCAATCTCCAAGGTTGCTCTGTTTTCGGGATATTGTTCAGTGACCTTGGGAGCCACAAGCTCCTTGCCTGTAACCTCCATACCCCTCACCAGGCTATACAAGCCCTTGAAAATAGAAGAGAAATACTCCTTAATGCTCATAAGAATAAGTCTTAAACTAATTTTATGCCATTGTTTTTTTATCTTTTAAAAAATCTTTTTAAATGGAGGGCGCTGTGACTGGCATAGCATCATAGCGCCTCCATATTTATGAAAAGTTTACCATTTAACGCTCCACCTGGCCGCCCAAAATGTCGAGCAACTCGGTTGTGATGCTTTGTTGACGCAACTTGTTGTACTCAAGGTTGAGGGTTTCAAGCAGGTCTTTGGCATTGTCACTTGCCGTCTGCATCGCCATCACACGCGAGGCTTGTTCCGAAGCCGAACTTTCGGTAAACACCTCTTGCATCATCGAGCGAATGTAGAGTGGCAAAACGCTATTGAAAATGGAATTGGCATCGGGTTCAAACAAGCATGGGCTGCTTGCAGCGCTCTTATCGGCACTCTCGGCCAGAGCCTGATAGCTCACCGGCAGCATTTGGTCGCTTTGCGGAATTTGGCGACTAGTGCTGTGATAGTGCATATACACGAGATTCACACGGTCAAATACCTGATCAACGAATCGGGTTTTAAGCATATCGGTGAACTCGTGTAGCTGATTGGCCGTGCTGCGGGTGTTCATGTAGTCGACGGTTTCGATATTGAAGTCGCGATGTTTCACCCCATTGAGGGCCTTGCTTATTTTTTTGCCGACGGGAATAACAGTGATGGCAACATCCTTGCCCAAGTTTTCACGCTCTTGTTCCACAGTGCGAAGCAAGAATTTGAGCACATTGATGTTGAAGGCCCCACACAATCCGTCGTCGGAACCAAACACCACCAGTGCCACATGCTTCACTTCGCGCTCCGAAATAAGAACCGAAGAAAACTCAACATCGGTTGCGAGCAAGTGCCCTATCACGCTTTGCACCATGTTGCGATAGGGCAACATGCGCTGCACTTGAGAGGTGAACTTGTGCATTTTGGCACTCGATATCATCTTCATTGCCGAAGTTGTCTTCTGCGTCGATGCTACCGAACCAATTCTACTTTTTAATTCTCGTAATGTTGACATACCTTGGTTGTTATTTCTCCATTAAACTCATTAGGCTGTGTATTTACCCGCAATTTCTCGTGCAGCGGCGGTGAGCTTGGCTGTCACATCATCGTCGATCTTGCCTGCCTTGAGCACATCGAGCACATCGGCCTGATGCTTGGCGTGCAGATACTGGATAAACAGTTTTTCAAACTCGGCCACCTTGTCCATGGGCACTTTTTCGAGCAGGCCATTCACACCGCAATAAATCACGGCCACTTGCTCCTCAACGGCCACTGGCTCATATTGGGGTTGCACAAGCAGACGCTCATTTTTGCGACCAGTGTCGATGGTGCGGGCAGTCACAGGGTCGATGTCGCCACCAAACTTGGTGAACGACTCAAGCTCGCGGAACTGTGCTTGGGCAATTTTGAGCGTACCAGCCACCTTCTTCATGCACTTGATTTGCGCATTTCCGCCCACACGCGATACCGAGATACCCACATTCACTGCAGGACGAATACCGTTGTTGAACAGCGACGACTCAAGATAAATTTGACCGTCGGTAATGGAAATCACATTGGTGGGAATATAGGCCGACACGTCGCCTGCCTGTGTTTCAATAATGGGCAATGCTGTGAGCGATCCACCACCCTTCACCATGGGGCGAAGAGCCTCGGGAAGGTCGTTCATGGCTGCTGCCACGGCTTGGTTGTCGTTGATTTTGGCAGCACGCTCGAGCAAGCGACTGTGCAAATAGAAAATATCGCCAGGATAGGCTTCACGACCCGAAGGACGCTTCAAGATGAGCGAAAGCTCACGATAGGCAACGGCTTGCTTCGACAAGTCGTCATACACCACAAGAGCATCGCGACCTGAATCGCGGAAATATTCACCAATGGCGGCTCCTGCAAACGGGGCATAGTAGCGCATGGCGGCCGAGTCGCTTGCAGTGGCGGCAATGATGATAGAATAGTCCATTGCTCCATGCTTGGTGAGAGTGTTGACCAGTGTAGCCACGGTCGAAGCCTTTTGTCCAATAGCAACATAGATGCAATAAACGGGCTTTCCAGCCTCATATCCGGCTTTTTGGTTGATAATAGTGTCGACAGCAATAGCAGTCTTACCAATTTGGCGGTCGCCAATGATGAGCTCGCGCTGGCCACGGCCAATGGGAATCATCGAGTCGATAGCCTTGAGACCGGTCTGCAAAGGCTGATTCACTGGCTGACGGAAAATCACACCAGGAGCCTTGCGCTCGAGTGGCAAGCGCAATAGCTCGCCCTCGATGGGTCCTTTGCCGTCGATGGGTTCGCCCAGAACATTGATTACACGCCCCAATAGGCCTTCACCCACGGGAATAGAAGCGATTTGGCCTGTGCGCTTTACGCTCATTCCCTCGGCAACCGAATCAACCTTGTCCATCAGGATAACACCGACGTTGCTTTCCTCAAGGTTCATGGCAACACCTGTCACACCATTCTCGAACTCAACGAGCTCGTTGGCCTCAACATTTTCAAGGCCATAGACGTGGGCAACACCATCGCCAACCTCAAGCACTGTACCAACCTCCTCAAACGAGACCTTTTGCTGGACCTCGCTGAGTTGTTGTTTCAGTATATCAGAAATCTCACTTGGGTTTATCATCTCTTTAACTTAGGAGTTTTAAACGCAATTTTTTTAATTCATTTTTTACCGATGCGTCGAGCACCTGGCCATCGACATTGATTGTGAACCCACCAATGAGGCTCTCATCAACGTGCACAGCCAGCTCAAGTTGCTTGCTGCCCAGGTGTTTCTTGACCACATCTACAATTCCGTTGACCTCGCTATCGGGCATTGGTGATGCTGTTGCAATGTCAACGCTAGCTATTCCACAGGTTTGGCGATATAGTTTCACATAGGCCAACGCCATGGAACGCAAGTAGTCAACGCGGTTTTTCTCAATAACGAGTAACATGAAGCGGTCGAGAGCTCCACCAGCAGTTGCTCCGGTAGCAGTCAAAAGCACTTTTTCCTTTTCCTCGACAGCGATAAACGGGTTGCTCACAGCCTCGTTTAAGCCTGCACTGGTGGCATAGCTTTGCTCGAGCTGTTTCATCTCGTTGTATACCCCTGCTTGCTCGCCACGCTCGGAGGCAAACTTAAAAAGGGCTTTGGCATATCGATTTGGAATAAGTCCGTCGTTCATAATTTACTAATTTTTAGACTCAACCTCGTTCAACAATTTATCCACCAAGTTCTTTTGGGCTTCGTCATTGGCCATGTTGCGACGAATGACTTGCTCGGCAATTTGCAGAGCATAGGCTCCAACTTCTTGGCGCAACTGCTTCTCCGATTCCTTGCGAGCTTGGTCGATAGAAACCTGAGCAGCATCAGTCACTTTTTTGGCTTCGAGAGTTGCAGCATTTTTAGCTTCCTCAATGATTTGAGTCTTCATCTTTGCTGCATCGCGAAGAATATCAGCCTGTTGTTTGCGAGCTTCAGCAATCACCTGTTCGGCTTCAGCTTTGGCATTATCAAGATGCGACTTTGCCTCTTGTGCATAGGCCACACCTTTATCTATCAAGTCGGCGCGTTTTTCCATCGACGTGATAATGAAGGGCCATGCATATATTGCCAGGATGAAATAGAGGCACGAGAATGCCACAAACATCCAAAACACCAGGCCAAATTCAGGAACAAACAATTCCATACCGGCTGTTTATTACTTCATGAAAATACAGAGGATACAAACAATGAGTGCAAAGAATGCAACACCCTCGATGAGGGCAGCAATCACAATCATGTTACTACGGATATCACCGGTAGCCTCGGGTTGACGAGCAATAGCTTCCATGGCCGAACCACCAATTTTACCAATACCAAGACCGGCTGCAATTGCAGCGATACCAGCACCTAAACCTGCGCCCAATAATGCGATAGCAGCATCTGCTAAAATCATACTTAACATAATATTAATTTTTTAATTGTTTGTTTATTTGTTTTAATTATTATTTTTCGATTGATTCATGCTCCTCTTCATGCACATGAGCCATGAAGATAAACATAGTTGAGAGAATGGTGAACACATAGGCTTGAATGAAGCTCACCAAAGTGTCGAGAAGCAACATGAAGAGCGACAATGCCAACGAGAGCACAGTGGTGCCTGCTCCTGCTACCCAGCCATACATGGCCGAGAAGATGAAGATGAGCATGGTGAACACAATCACAACCATGTGGCCACCCATCATGTTGGCAAAAAGACGAATCATGAGGGCGAATGGCTTGGTGAAAACACCAAATATCTCAATCACAGGCATCAGTGGCACGGGACACTTCAACATCATGGGCACATCGGGCCAAAACAAATCTTTCCAATAGTGCTTAGTTCCGGTGAAGTTGGTCACCAAGAATGTGCACACTGCAAGAAACATTGTCACAGCCAAGTTGCCGGTCAGGTTGGCACCACCGGGGAATATCACGATCAAGCCCAGCAAGTTCATTGTGAGAATGAAAAAGAAGGCTGTGAGCAAGTAGGGTGCATATTTTGGAGCTTCCCTTCCCATGATGGGGCGAATGGTGTCGTTGTAGACAAAGTCGACAATAACCTCAAGAAAGGCAGTGCCCTTGCGGGGTGCTTTCATGCCATGCTTTTTGTGCCAACCTCGCACTTTAAACACGAGCAAAATCACCACAAAGGCTGCAATGAAGATGCCGAGCGCGTTTTTAGTAAACGAGAAATCGAGTGGTCTATAATCCTTTCCTCCATCGGCCTCTACTTGCACAAGGCGGTTGTGATGGACTTCGGTTTCGTCGACCTTAAAGCTCACCCCGGGAGCAGCCTCATAGACTTGCCCGTGGTTGATGTGGGCCGATGAAAACACATGCCAGTCACCCTTGATGTCTTGCACAATGCATGGCAATGGAATTTTGCAGTCATGAGAGAAAGGAACCTCCCAGCTATAGCTATCGCCCAAATGCTCAAAGATAATGCCTTTGGCATCGGGAATTTTGTCGGTGTCGAAATGATGCTGTGTAGCTTGCATGAAACCAAGAGCCATGAGAGCCACAACCATCAATGCAACAACCGCAGTAATTACCTTCTTCATAACATTAAATTAATATAGACACACCGACACTACATTATCTTTGATATCGACCACTCCGCCGGCTATGTCGCGAGTCTCGTTTTGGCCCTCGGCCACAACATAGGTCATGGTGCCTGGCACAAGCGACGAGATGAGCGCAGCATGGTTGTTGAGCACCTGAAACAAACCCATGGTTCCAGGCAGAGTCACCGATTGAACGGTGCCTTCAAACTCAATTTTCTCGGCCGATATAATTTTAAGTGTCATGTTTTATAATTTTTAATCTTAAAATAATTCTTGACTTGCCTTTCAAGGCGTTGCTCGGTTATCGCCTCTCATGAGGCTGTGAGCAACCAAAATGCAAGTCGTCGCAACTACTTCTTAATTTCTTCAAGCATCTTCTTGCCCTTGGCAATAGCTTCGTCGATTGTTCCCACATTGAGGAATGCCTGCTCGGGCAGCTCGTCGACTTCGCCTTCGAGAATCATCTTGAAGCCACGAATGGTTTCGTTGAGCGGAACCATCACACCGGGCACACCGGTGAACTGCTCGGCAACATAGAAGGGTTGCGAGAAGAAACGTTGTGCACGACGGGCACGAGCCACCACCAGTTTATCGGCATCGCTCAACTCATCAACACCAAGAATTGCGATAATATCTTGCAACTCCTGATATTTTTGGAGCAAGTGAATCACACTTTGAGCCACATCGTAGTGTTCTTGACCAATCACGTGGGGGTCCATGATGCGCGATGTTGAAGCCAGAGGGTCGACAGCAGGATAGATACCAAGCTCGGTAATCTTGCGGTTGAGCACTGTGGTTGCATCAAGGAAGCTAAAGGTTGTGGCAGGAGCAGGGTCGGTCAAGTCGTCGGCAGGCACATACACAGCCTGAACCGAGGTGATAGAGCCGTTCTTGGTCGAGGTGATGCGCTCTTGCAACTTACCCATTTCGGAGGCCAGGGTGGGTTGATAGCCCACAGCCGAAGGCATGCGACCCAAGAGAGCCGACACCTCGCTACCAGCCTGAGTGAAACGGAAGATGTTGTCCATGAACAAGAGAATATCTTTGCCACCACCATCTTGGTCGCGGAATTGCTCGGCCACTGTCAAGCCCGACAATGCCACACGCAAGCGTGCACCGGGAGGCTCATTCATTTGACCAAACACAAGGGTCACTTGCGACTCTTCAACGGCTTTCATGTCAACCTCGTCGAGATTCCACTCGCCCTTGGCCATGTTTTCTTTGAACTTGTCGCCATACTTGATAACGCCACTCTCAATCATTTCGCGCAAGAGGTCGTTACCTTCACGGGTGCGCTCGCCCACACCGGTAAACACCGAGTAGCCGTTCAATCCGTGAGCAATGTTGTGGATAAGTTCCTGGATAAGCACGGTTTTACCCACACCAGCACCACCAAACAGACCAATCTTACCACCCTTGGAAAAGGGCTCGATCAAGTCGATTACCTTGATGCCTGTGTAGAGGATTTCTTGCGAAATCGACAGGTCGGAAAACTCAGGAGACGGCTGGTGAATGGCTCGACGATTGCCACCTTTCAAGTCGGTGAGGTGGTCGATAGGCTGGCCAATCACATTGAGAAGGCGTCCCTTGACTTGTTCGCCTGTGGGAACTGTGATGGGTTGTCCCATGTTTTTCACTTTGGTTCCACGTTGCAGACCATCGGTACTATCCATGGCAACGCAACGCACGGTGTTTTCACCAATGTGTTGCTCCACTTCAAGAATGACTTCGGTTCCATCATGACGTTCCACCGAGAGAGCGGTGTAGATGTCGGGCACTTTGGAGTCGTCGCCATCGAAAGCAATATCGACCACAGGTCCAATTACTTGGGTTATTTTTCCATAATTATCTGCCATAATCACGAAAATGTATTACTATTTGTTTAATTAAAAAATTGTCTTAATATCAGAACGTTAATCCAAATGACACACACAGTGCCATGAGTGCAAGGTTAAAGAGCGAGATGGGCATGAGATAGTTCCACTCGAGCTTGAGCATTTGGTCGATGCGCACACGGGGGAACGACCAGCGAATCCACATGAAGATAAACGACATGAAGAATGCCTTGCCCAAGAACCAAAGGGGCGATGGGATATAGTCCATCACATTGTTGAAAGCTTCCCAACCCGACACATGCAAGGGCATCCAGCCACCCAAGAAGAGCAATGCTGCAATACCGCTCACAATAAAGAGGTTTAGGTATTCGGCCAAATAGAAGAAACCAAAGTGGATACCCGAATACTCGGTGTGGTAGCCGGCCGTGAGCTCATGCTCGGCCTCGGCAAGGTCGAAGGGGCCACGGTTGTTCTCGGCATTGGCGGCTATAATATAGATAATAAAGGCAATAATAGCAGGAACGTGGCCGGTGAAGATAAACCAGCCATTGCTTTGTGCATCAACAATGCCACCAATGCTCATGGTGCCTGCAAGAACCACCACGGTCAACATCGACAGCCCAACCGAGAGTTCATAGCTCACCATTTGAGCACCACTGCGCATGGCACCAATGAGTGTGTACTTGCTATTGCTCGACCAGCCTGCCAGCAAGATGCCCAGCACACCAATCGACGACACAGCAACAATGAAAAACACTCCAATATTCATGTCGATCACCTGCAAGCCATTGCCCCAAGGCAGGCATGCAAACATCAACATCGACGAAATCACCACAAAGTAGGGTGCCAATTTAAAGAGGAATTGGTCGGTGCCCCACAAGGTAACAATCTCCTTGGTCAAAATCTTGATGACATCGGCAAACACCTGTATCACACCCCAAGGGCCCACACGCATGGGGCCAAGGCGACATTGAATCCATGCACACAGTTTGCGCTCATAGAAAATGTAGATGATGGCGATGATGGAATACATGAGCAACAGGGCCACGCCCACCAAGGCACATTCTATCGTTGTCGACAGCCAGCCGGGCAAGAAGCCATTGAGCAGGTCATCAATCCATTTTGTGACTATACCAAAGTCAAACATAATCTCTTAATTATCTTAATGTAGTTAGAATTCTTGTTTAGGGTTTAATTATCGGTCGATGTCGGGTATCACAAAGTCGAGTGATGCCGTCACGGTAATTAAGTCGGCAATGAGGTTGTTTTTGCACGTGAGGTCAACCACACCCACCAAGTTGAAGCATGGCGACTGGAAGTGCATGCGATAGGGCTTTTGGAAAGGCTTGGCATTGCCATCGCTCTCGATGTAAACGCCAAAGATGCCTCGGCTTGCCTCAACCTCTTGATACCAATGACCGGCAGGCAGCTTGATGAGCTTGGGCACCTTGGCACAATACTCGTTGCCTTCTTCCTTGTCCATCATGTCGCAACATTGACGCAAGATGTTGATGCTTTGCTCCATTTCTTTGAGACGCACCATGTAGCGGTCATAGCTGTCACCATTTTCAAGCACAATCTCGTCAAACTCAACTTCGTTGTAGAGTGAATAGGGCTTGGTCTTGCGCAAGTCGCAGTGCAAACCAGCAGCACGAGCCGATGGGCCTGTGATGGCATAGTTCAAGCAATCTTCCTTGTCGAGAATGCCCACATCTTTCATGCGGCCCAGTGCAATCACGTTGCCTGAGAAGAGTTGGTGATATTCGGGAATGCGTTTTTCAAGCACATCGCAGAAGTTGCGCACGTCTTGCACAAAGTCGGGGTGCACATCGCGCACCACACCACCAATGCAGTCATAGCTCATCGACATGCGGGCCCCACAGGTTTTGTCAAAAATATCGTAGATATATTCACGCTCACGGAAGGGGTAGAAGAATGCTGTTGTAGCACCTTGGTCCATCGTCAAGCAACCATAGGAGAGCAAGTGGCTGTGCAGGCGCATCAACTCGTCCATCATCATGCGTATGAGCTCGGCACGATGAGGCACCTCAATGCCTAATGCTTTTTCAAGGCACAAGCAAGTGCAATGGCGGTTCATGAAAGCGGCCATGTAGTCCATGCGCTCGGTGTAGAGCAACGTCTGCTGATAGGTGAGGCTTTCACACATCTTCTCAATGCCACGATGAATATAGCCCGACACAATATCTACCTTCTTCACCACCTCACCATCGATCGATGCACGATAGCGCATCACACCATGGGTAGAGGGGTGTTGAGGGCCAATGTTGATGACATATTCATCGGCACCAAACACCTTTTTATTCACACGCTTTGTTTCGCCATTCTCATCTTCGACAAGGGCAAAGGTGTCGTCTTCATTTTCTTCGGGTGTGAGACGCAGTGGGTTGGTCGCGTCGCTATCGTCATAGTCTTTGCGCAAGGGATAGCCCACCCAGTCGGTGCGCAAGAAAAAACGGCGCATGTCGGGGTGATTGATAAACACAATGCCAAAGAAGTCATAAACTTCACGTTCCTGAAAGTTGGCAACCGCCCAAACATCGCTCACGGTGTGCAAGCGAGGTGTTTCGCGATTGGTAGTAGCCACCTTCACATGAATCATTTCATGAGTTTCAGAATTGGTCAAGTAATACATGCAACCCAACGACTCTTTCCAGTCAACGCCCACCAATGCGCTCAACACATCGAAATGGAGTTGCTCTTTCAAGGCTTTGGCAAGTGAATGCCACTTTTCATCGGGCACATTCACCAGCAAAAACTCGCCCTCGGCATCAAACGTTGCCTCGGCACAAAGTTTACTGATTTGTTCTTGTATATCTGCCATATATAAATGTATATATACTTTATTTTTAATTTCAAAATTTATCGCTTAGCGAGCCACAATAATCTTGTGTTAGACTTTCAACGCTCAAGCACAGGCTCATTGCTTTGTGCAGCCTGCTTCATTTGCTCGGCTTTGAGTGCTGCATCTTTTTCTTCGGCCGCTCTCATTTCAAAGAATTTCTTGCGACTCTCCTTGCGATTATCGCCACCAAAGAATTTAGAAATCTTGATTTTGCGTTGCAACTGCATCAAGCCATAGAACATGGCTTCGGGACGTGGAGGGCAACCGGGCATATACACATCGACAGGAATGATTTGGTCGATACCCTTGACCACGCAGTAGCTGTTTTTGAATGGGCCACCCGACACGGTGCAACCACCCACGGCTATCACATATTTTGGCTCGGCCATTTGTTCATAAAGGCGCACAAGAGCAGGAGCCATGCGATAGGTGATAGTGCCTTGACACATGATATAGTCGGCCTGACGGGGCGAGTTGCGAGCCACCTCAAAGCCAAATCGTGCCATGTCGTAGCGAGCTGCACCCAAGCACATAAACTCGATAGCGCAACAGCTCGTGCCAAAGCAAAAGGGCCACAACGAGTTGGCATGTCCCCATTGCATGAGTTGGTCGAGCTTACCCACCACCACATTGGTTCCCGAGGCATTCAAGTCTTCAACAAGCTTGTCGATATACTCGTTGTCCTTGAAGTCCTCATACTTCATACTCTTGATTTTGGGTTTCTTTACTTCCATTGCAATGCTCCTTTCCTCCATGCATAAGCCAGACCTAAAACTAAAATCGCAAGAAATGTGCCCACGGCAATGAGTGCCGAGGTCTTGAGCTCCTTAGCAATTACTGCCCAAGGAAACAAAAACACAGTTTCGACATCAAACATCAAAAAGAGGATTGCAAACAAGTAATAGCCCACATTAAACTGAGCCATATTGTCGCCACGAGTGGGAATACCGCTCTCGTAGGTTTCACCCTTCATTTTTGTGTAAGAGCGCGGAGCAATGAGCCACGCAATGATTAATGCCGCTGCCACCAGCACCACGCCAGTGAGAGTGGCAGTAACCGCCATAGTTGTGCTTTGAATACCAATCAAAACCATAAATTTAATTTATATTCGTTTTTTATTTATTCGCTCTTAAACAGAAAAATGAGCCAAAAACGCAAATCAACGCAATTTTAACTCATCTTCTTGGCCAAGGCACCCACACGATGCAAAAACAGCACCACAATGCAAAGGTTGTGGAGCCAAATAGTTGGTTTCATGTATAAGTAATTGTGCCATATCAACAACTGCAACAATCTCGCCATGAGCAACTTAAACTGAAAATCAGCATAATAAGTGCCCAAACAAAATATTTTGCTGTGCAAATATAGCAATAAAATCTCACGTCAACAAAACCCTATTGTCTTTAATTATTAACATTTTTCATTTCTTTTTAAAGCACCATACTGGTCGCCCAAATCTACACCTATATTATAATATAGCGTTGTTAACTCTTTTTCAAAATCACTATATATAGTGATTGATGCCCCTTGCTTTTTAGCCTATTTTTGCATCGATGAAAACTCGCAATCTCATACTCATTTTTAGCCCTTTTTTGTGCCCTTGTGGCACAGCTCTTGCAGCCTCGAGCACCGATAGTGTGTGCCTCGAGGAAGTGACTGTGACTGCCATAAAACAAAGCGATAATTTGCGATTACAAGCCACTGCACTCACCCAGTTGTTGCGAGGCGATGTGGAGCGCAACTCGCTGCGCTCGCTGAAACAAATAGCCGACATGGTGCCCAATTTCTTTGTTCCCGACTATGGAAGTCGCATGACTTCAACCATTTATGTGCGAGGACTGGGAGCACGCATCGACCAACCTGCTGTGGGGCTCAATGTCGACAATGTGCCAGTGCTGTGCAAAGAAAACTACGACTTCGACCTCATGGACATTAGCCGCGTGGAGATGATGCGCGGGCCACAGAGCACCCTCTATGGGCGCAACACAATGGCAGGAGTGATCAACATCTACACGTTGTCGCCTTTCAACTATCAAGGCACACGACTGCTTGCCGAGTATGGCTCACGCAATAGCCAAAAATGGGGTGTGAGCCACTATGCCAAGGTCAATAATCAATTGGGCTTGGCTGGCGGAATTTATTACACCTCCACCGATGGCGAGTTTATCAACCAGCACAACGGCAAAAAAACCGACTGGGAGCATCAAGGCACTAGCCACATGAAAATAGACTGGCTGGCCAACCCTACCTTGAGAGTGAGCAACACACTCACCCTCTCATCGACCCGTCAAGGGGGCTACCCCTATGAATCGGTGGCCACAGGCGCTATTGCCTATAACGACACTTGTTTTTATCGTCGCACTGCTCTGCTCGACGGACTCACCATCAAAAAAGAGTTGAACCACTTCACGCTATCGAGCATCACGAGCTATCAATACATCAACGACAACATGACGCTCGATCAAGACTTCACCACGGCTCCCTATTTCACGCTCACCCAAGTGCGCAGGGAGCATGGAGTGACTCAAGATTTGGTGGCACGGCACAAGCAAAAGAACTATGAGTGCATCACGGGCTTGTTTGGTTTTTTCAGGCACTACAAGATGAATGCTCCTGTCACATTTCGTGATGTCGGCATCGCCAATCTCATCGAGGGCAACGTCAACAAAGCACTCCCCTCCTATCCCATCACGTGGGACTCGCGCCACTTTGTGCTGGGCAGCAATTTCACCTACAACGATTGGGGGGCTGCCATTTATCATCAATCGGCACTCGACTGGCACGATTTCACCATCACCGCCGGCTTGCGACTCGACTATGAGAGGGCTTCTCTGCGCTATCACAGCGAAACCCACACGGGCTACACCATTACCGAAAAAGCAAGTGGCAACATTTTTGCTCACGAAAACATCGACATTGATGATCGTGGCACATTGAGCAACCACTACCTGCAACTCTTGCCCAAATTGGCAGTGACCTACCACCTCAACGGCAATAACTTTCAAACACTCTATGCCAGCGTGTCGAAAGGCTACAAAGCCGGTGGCTTCAACACTCAAATGTTTAGCGACGTGTTGCAGCAAAAACTCATGGGCATGATGGGCATTGGGGCAAGCTATGACGTTGACAAAATTGTGAGCTACAAGCCCGAAAAGGCTTGGAACTTTGAGGTGGGTAGCCACATCGACTGCTGGAACCACCGAGTGAAAAGCGACATAGGGCTATTTTTCATGGACTGCACCGACCGCCAACTCACCGTGTTTCCCGACGGCACTACCACAGGTCGCGTGATGACCAATGCCGGCAAAACGCGCTCGTGGGGAGCCGAGATTGCCATCAACACCACACCGCTCGACAACACTGGCATCAACCTGAGCTATGGCTACACCCATGCCACATTTGTCAACTACAACGATGGCAAGCACGACTATAAGGGCAACTATGTGCCCTACAGTCCCAGCCACACTCTGCACGCCGAGGCTTTTCACACCTTCCACTTTGACAAGGGCAACCAGTGGTTGCAAAGCCTCACCCTCAATGCCAACACACGAGCTGCCGGCAAAATCTATTGGAACGAGGCCAACACGCTCCACCAGCCTTTTTATGCCCAACTGGGCGCATCGGCCACACTTGCAGGCAAGCACTACTCGCTTGAGCTGTGGGGGCGCAATCTCACCGGCACACGCTTCAACACCTTCTACTTCATGTCGATTGGGCACGAATTTTTGCAACGTGGCCATGGACGCACCATTGGGGCGACTCTCAAAATTGAAATCAAATAAATCAATTTTAATTATAAATATTTAATACTCAAAAAAAAAGACAATGAAAAAGTTACTTTCAATGCTTGCCATTGTGGCAGTTTTCTTCTCTATCACTTCTTGTGGCAACGATGAACCCAAAAAGCCTGAAGATTCCCAGAAAGAGGTTGCAAAAGAATGGTATAACGTGAAAACGTCGGACGCCATTCCCACCATTATCTTCAACACCACTCCCAACGCCAAGGGAGAAGGCACTGTGCGCCTCAATGGTGTGAAATTTAGTGCTCGTGGCCACATGTCGCCAGCGCTCAACATTCGCATCGATGCTCCCCTCAAGAAAAATGATGGCGTTTTCACCTACGAAGGCACCGAGCTTGTTCCCTACTTGAAAATGGGCAATACCGAAATTCCTTATGACAAAATGAAGATTCAAGACTTTAAAGCTGTGGTTGATGTGAAGAAAAAGACCTACACGCTCACCTTCAAGGCTCATGGTGGCGAGTTCAACAGCGAGGGCACTATCACCGACAAGAAGTAAAAACAAAGCTCTCCACCCCCTCTCTCAAGAGAGAGCCGGATATTACCAAAAAGCAAGACCTTGCCTCATCGACGGGCAAGGTCTTCTTTATTTATCGGTTGATGTGCATGGTCTTCGTTTCACCTTTGCACTATGTGGTGACCTTTTTGTGACTGTGAGGGAGACTATGCATAGATCGTCTATACACTTCACACACACACGCAATTAAGCCGCCACAAACGTATCTTCCATTTAGGAAAACACCCATGAGCATTTTATTCTTCGGCCTGACGATAGCGCGAAGGTGAAATGTTATAATATTTCTTGAAAGCTTGATAAAACACCGAGTAGTTCTCAAAGCCACAATGATAGGCCACGGTTTCGAGTGTCCAATCGGGCTTGGAGCCAAGCAATTGCTTGGCTCTCTCCATGCGGGTGCGCAAAATAAAGGCAGCAGGAGTGTCGCCTGTGAGTGCCGTGAGCTTGCGTCGAAATTGGCGTTCACTCAAGCACAATCGCTCGGCAAGAAGGGCTGTATTCACTTGCTTCTCTTCCATGAGCACATAAATTGTGTTTAAGGTTTTGGAGAGGAAACGGCTATCGGCATCGCTCATGATATTTTCGGTAGCCTGTCCCTGTGCTATGGCTTGCGAATATTTTTCTCGCAACAACTGTCGCTGCTCCAAGAGTTTTTCTACACGCACCTGCAACTCATCGTGATTGAATGGCTTGGCAAGATAGGCATCGGCACCGGCTTTTAGCCCTTTCACACGATCTTCCTCGCTAACCTTTGCAGTCACAACAATGATGGGGATATGATTCAAAATTTCGCTGGCTCGCACCCTGCGACACACTTCCAAGCCATCGATTTCGGGCATCATCAAGTCGGTGATAATGAGGTCGGGCACCATTTCGGTTGCCTTTTCCAGCCCTTCCCTGCCGTTGGTAGCATAGCTCACCGAGCAATGGAGGCTCAACTGCGAGCCAATGTAGGATGCCACATCGGCATTGTCTTCGATTACCAAAATGCGACATTCCGAATCCTTGCATTCCCGGTCTTGTGGCACGGCAGTCGCCTCGGGAATCAACGGGGCTTTGCCAATCGATTGGGTGTAGAGAGCAAGAGGTTGCTTGCTATTGTGGTGAATGGGGATTGTGATATGAAATATTGTGCCTTTTCCCTCGCTACTTTCCACCGTTATAGTGCCATCAACATTGTCGATCACTTGCTTCACCAGAGCCAGTCCAATACCGGTGCCAATGCTGGTCGTGTCGGGCTCCGACTGATAGAAGGGCTTGAAGATGTGAGGAAGAGCATCGCTGGGAATGCCTTTGCCCGTGTCGCTCACATCAACGAAAAGGTTCTCGTGTTGCTTCCACAACACCACATTAATTTTGCCATATTTAGGCGTGAATTTAAAAGCGTTGGATAGCAAGTTGTTCATGATTTTATTGGTGTAGTCGGGCACAAAGTCCATTTCAACCTCTTCCTTTCCTATGAAGTGCAACTCCACTTCACGGCATCGTGCATAGTCGCTATAGCTCTCAACCACCATGCCAATGTGGGCAGTGATGTTGCCATGAAACCAATCGGGGTCGCCCACCGCCGACTTGATTTTGGAAATGTCTAAGAGCTGGTTGATGAGGGCGAGCAGACTGTTGCCTTGTCGCTGAATCACGGTTGCTTTTTCACGCGTTTGCACTCGTGCCTTGTCGTCGTTGATCAATTCTTGGCTCAACCCCTGAATCACAGTGAGAGGTGTGCGAAACTCGTGGGTGATATTGGTGAAAAAGGTTTCACGCATCATGCTCATTTGCTTGAGTGCCTGATGGTTGCGCGACCTGATGCGCTGAATATAGAGCAAAGCCACCACAGCACTACCCGTTACAAGCAAAATCAAAATCAAAACTCCATAGGCCCAATACCTAATGGTGCGTTCGTTTTCGAGTTTGTAGTTCACCTCGGCCATTTGCCGTTGCTGGTGACTTCGCTCGATCGAGAGACTGGTGTTTTGAATGCGATTCACCTTCTCAATATCCACCATGCTATCTTGCAAAGCCGATGCGCGCTCATGATAGGCCAAGGCTTTGGAATAGTCGCCAATGTGCTTATAATATTTATAATATAGGCTTTCAATCTCGGCTTGATGCTCTATCGACTTGATTTCTTGTGCCAGCGTCTTGGCTCTATTGAGGTAAATCAGCGTCTGCTCATTGTTGCCCATGGTGAGATACACGTTGGCCAAAGCCGTGAGCGCGTTGAGAGTGTGCCATTCATCTTTAGATTGGCTCATCAACTCATAGGCAGTTTTATATTCTCTTATGGCATCTTCATAGCGATGTGCCTTCTCGTAGAGTGCCCCAAAGTTGTTGTGACAAAGCGACACACCCAGGTCATTGCCTGCCTTTTGGTTATGTGTCATCGACTGGCGATAATAGGCCCATGCCGAGTCGATTTGCCCGCGATGTTCAAAAATTGAGCCAAGGTTGGCATAGTTGATGGCCATGCCCAAGTCGCTCTTCAGTTCTCGCTCTCCTTCCAAAGCCATGCGCAAGGCACTGTCGGCACGATTATAATTGCCAATGGTCATGTAGATGTTGCCCAACCCATTGAGCGACACTACTCGATTTTTCTTGGCTGTGAAAGAGGTGTCGGCATTTTCTTCGCTCAATTTCCATGCCTTGTAGTGATATTCTTGTGCTTCATCAAGCACGCCCAGCCGGCGATAATCGGTACCCACGTTGTTGAGTGCCTGCACCCACTCGATGGTGTCGTGCACCTTCTCGGCCAGTGCCAAGCCTTTGCTGTGCACAAAAAGAGCCTCTTCTAAACGACTCTCATTGCGCAACGCCTTGCCATATTCACGCAAAGCAACGATGTTGCCCAACACATTATCGGTAGTTTCCAGTTGCTTTTGCAAGTGGGCAAGCGAATCGACATTTTTGGTCGATTTGGCGATGCTATCGGCCTCTTGCCGCTCGTGTGTAGAAAATTTCACCGAATGCTCACCACAAGAGCACACGAGAAATAGCAATGAAGCTATAAAAATTCTTAACAATAGCCTATTATAACACAGCATTTCACTCATGGGCATGTGTCTCTCCATAGCGAATGGGACTCCGTTCAAGAGTTTTGTAGTACCGATGTACGAGTTTTTGGGTCTATACATAATAGCATTGCGCTTTATTTTGCAGTTTTAGCTCTGCCACCATCTATTATATTAATTTAGGTGGCAATCGGTTGACAAGTCCCGTCGGAAGCAACCCGATGCACAGAAACACTTCCCTCCCACCCCTTCAAAACAGCAGGGGGCCGTTCTTCTATCAAGACAAGAATTAGATGTCTAACTACAAAGTTAGGTTTTTCAAAGCAAATCCACAAGCATCAAGATTGTTTTTTTCACATGCAGTTTCTTCAACACATCATTTTCACAATATAAAACAATAGCCACTTGAAGCATTACGTCCACACTTTTTCAACAAAAAAAGGGAGAAAAAAAGAGTTTTCACTACTCAAAAAGGGGCATTACCCCTCAATAGCACTTTGCCAGCAACTCTATACGCTCAAAACAACCACATTACTACTAATCAACAAGTTACTTTTTCACGATGTCCGAAATCCACATATATATCAACAACATAAAGTCCGAAAACAACATATTTTTGTCCGATTTCATAATGAGAGTTCCCCTATCAATGGCCTAATTTTGCATCAAACAAAAACAAAACGTTTTGCCGTGAATGAAAAAGAAGAGATCTTGCCCCATCGTGTTGCTCGCAACCACATCATGCGCATTACCGAAGAACGCATGGAGTTGCTTAACACAATACACGAGATGGTGAGAATCGAAGTAGACCGGCAAATACAAGCCATATTCAAAGAAAGGGGAATCCCCGACTTGAATGGCACCAATACCAATATAAAACGGTAACAAATTAACACTAAAAGAAAAAAAAAGACCACTATAATTAAAATCAATTAATTATGAAAACAAATAGCAAAGTCACAGCAATAGCGCTCATGATGATCGCCACAATGCAAACCAATGCTCAATTTGGTGGTCTACTGAATAAAGTGAAACAACAAGCTAAAAACGATAATGAGCGACCCCAAGGCACGCGAGCTATCTATGCTCTACGAACAAGTGCGAGGTGTGCAACCTCAAATTATCGAAAATATACGTTTGGCCAATGCTCCTGTAATATCCCTGCCCAAGGGAGTGAAAGTGCCTGCCACTACTCAAAACAAGGCAACCAAGCAGGACGCAAGCTCGCCAACGACAAGAACGAAGAATATGTAAATGTAAAAGTGATTTTCATGGGCAACAAGTGGAAAACTTTTAAAGACCACAATTGGCCCTATCGTGTAATGGGCTCGGCACTACCATGTGCACTCATCACCCAAGTGAATGGCAAGCACTACCCCTATGATTGCACCTCGCAGAAAAACAAGAAAGGCACCAGCTACATCATGATCGACAATGGTGCCGACAAGCAACCGGTGCAGATGAATTAAATAGTGAGAGCCCCCATTACACCTCTCTCTCCTCGTGTCGCTCATGTTGCAATCTAAATGGCAACAACGCGACAACCCATCAACAAGTCGAATAGAGAACTGTTATATCGCCATCTCCGCAAAACAACACCTTCACAGCGCGCACAAGTTTGTTTTGCGGAGATTTTTTTTTCATTAGTTCAGTCACACTTCATTCCCCAATCATGTAGATATTATGAAAAAAAGAAGTAATTTTGCCTATATCAATAAATTTGATTGCAAAAAAACTTCAACATCATGAACAAAATATTTCAAGTAATCGTGTGTTGCTTCATTGCCCTTGCAATGGTCTCGTGCAGCCAAGAGGAAGTGAAGCCCAAAAATGTGTTTAGCATGAGCCTCAAATCGGCTACCATCAAGCCCATTGGGTTGGGAGGCGACTCGCTCACCTATCAATCGTCGTGCAACATTGCCCTCATGGTCAACAGCGACAAGCACCTGCAACTCATTATCAGCGACCTTGTGCTGGGCGGAAAACTGAGTTCTCTCCCCATCACCTTGCAGCTTGAAAGCGACGACCTTGTGGTGACACAAAGCAACATCACCACCCTGCACTTCACGGGTAAAACAGTGAAGAGCAACCTCTTTGTGCTATCGGGCATTGATGGCAACATCGACTTGGTGCAAAAAACACTCGCCGTGTCGTTCTTGCTCAATGGCAAGCAAGCCATGCAGCTGTCTACCTCGCTCGAGCCGGCAGCCATTTTGCAACTTCTTGCCACCATCAAGGGGCAAATATTGGGTTCACTACCTCAAAAATAACAATTCGTCGCTCTTTTCAATTAAAAAAGCATAAAAGGGGCATTAAAAAAGGTTACAAAAGGTTGCGCCGTGTCATGGCAATCAAGAAAACAACTAAATTTGTGACTTTGGATAATCACACAAAAAAACAACACGACATGAAAAAAATGAAATTAATATTGCCACTGCTGACCCTGTTTTTTGTGATGGCGGCTTGTGGTGGCAACGACGACCTCATCGATCGCACCAAGCCACGCACATGGAAAGGCCAACTGCTCAACCACATTGTGAACACAACCACAGGCAACATTGTGGCTCCCTCGCTGGGCGACTTTGAACTCAACTACAGCCTGAGTGCCGACAAGGCTACATTGCTACTCAACCCCACACTCAATGCCAAGCTCGACGGCAAGCAAGAGCGCACCTTTGTGGTGCCACAAGTGAAAGCAACCAATAGCGAAGACAAGCCACTGGTGTTTAAATTTGCCCCCATTGCCCATGCTGGTGATATTGCCAACTTCACCGGAGCTTTGTGCCCAACCGAGCAAATCATCAGGTTTGCCTATAACGTGGGCGACTATCGCGTGATAGCCACCAACCCCGACATCAACAGCGTGCACAACAATAGCCAACTGGTGTATAGCGACACCACAGCGTTTAACGAGACCATGGTCTACACCTGCCGCATCGACCCTGCCACAATGACTGCAAAATTCTCTATTGGCAACTACACCAACATTAAAATTGCCCGCCTCTATCCCCTGCTCATTGCCGATGGAGCCAAGGTTGAGGCCACGGCTCAAGGCTATAGCGTGACTGCAAGCAAGCTCAAAGCCATCAACCCCTACAAGCAATATCAAGACAAAACCTATGAAACTCACCCCATCGAGAATCTCAAACTCGACATCAATGTTGTCGACAACAAGTTTTCGGGAACTTTTGTGCTTGATGAGGCGACTATTAAGGTGAGCAACGGCACATTGCTTTTCTAAGAAAAAGAAACAGAAACAGATTTCAGTTAATCGCATATACAACACATCAAACACTTGCAACTCACTATGAAAAAAATTTTTGTCATCATGAGCATCGCCCTCCTGACCATGGGCTTGTCGTCGTGTCTCAACTCCAACGACAGCAAAGGAGGCAAGAAGTCCAACCTCACCGCCCTCATGTATAATCGCATTGTGGGAACCGACCACACAGCTCAGTTCTCGACTGCAAAATATGGCCTTTCGATCGATTTTGATGCTGGGACTATCATTGCAACCCCCAAAGTGAAATTGGCAACTGGCGCAGTTTCGTTTCAAACCAGTGCCATGAAGCTAAAATATAACGAGAGCATCAAGGCCTACACCTTTGAGGGAGGCTCAACCACAACCACCGACAATCACCGCATCGAAAACATTGAGGGCACACTCGACCTGCAATCGAGCGTGCTGTACATGCAATTCAAGCTCGATGGCAAGCAAGTTTATGCCTCAACAGGATTGCTTTTCTTCAAAGACAAAACAACCACCATTTCTCGTTCCATCGATGGGGCTCAAGAGCGAGTGGTTGAGAATCAATCGTCTTATGGCTTCAAAATCGATGCCCAGACCCTCAAAGGCACAGTCTCAATTTCAGACTTCGACATCGACAACACCACGCCCGGTCAAGATCGCAACGAAATCATGACCTATGCGGGCCTTGAGGTGAAAGTTACCGACAAAGGATATGAATTCACAGGCACCAACCTTGCACCATCGGTTTATGGCAACAAGTACACAGCCAACAACTTCACAGCCACAATTAGTGGTCAAGGACAGTTGCTCACAGCCTCCTATGACTGCAATGGGCGCCATGTGACCATCACAGGCAAAATGTTTGGCTCCAAATAACGCGCCACACCATCAATTTTTCCACGGTGGGGCACTTTCCAAGTGTGTAATGGCATTTTTACGCTACAAGTATAGACGATGCATGCATCGTCTATACTTTGTTTATATACAGCCTTTTACACTGTTAAAAGGAATATCCTAATATGCTATGTTCATGGCTATACTCTACCAACCGAGAAAATTCGCTGAATCTTTTTTTATTTTTTGCTATTGAATGGAACATAATAGGTGGTTGTGGTGGGCGTGTAGATTCCAAAGGTGAGCCACTGCAACAAGCCATCTACAAAGGTGATAGATTTTTTCACTTTATATTCCTTAACATCACCCACATAGGTGCTATCTTGCAACTGGTGGTTGCTCACTCCAACTAAACCATAGAGCAAGAAGTGATTGTGCACAGTGTTCACCTCTACCATGGGGGTGTTTTGGTCCAACGAACCCACAATAGTGCTGGTGCTATAACAAGAAGTCATAGAGCACGCCAATAGCAGGGCGGCAGCAACTTGAAGTACTTTTCTTTTCATCTTTTAAGTGTGTTATTATGTTAATATTATAGAGGTATCAACGCTATTTTTCTATAGCCAAATCAACCTCATTCGGTTGCAAAAATAAAAAAACTTCATCAAATCGCAATCTACCGACTCTCCTAATTTTCAATTCTTGGCACGGCTCTTTCATTTGAAATTTAAACAAACACATAACGCCCTTACCCGATTCAT
>CAMYCE010000016.1 GCA_947254205.1 uncultured Prevotellaceae bacterium | reverse complement strand
TAAAATATGGCTTTGGAAAATCTAACCAAGACATTTTAAATGAAAGAGCCGTGAACAGCAGGGAAAAAGGTGAAGAATCGAGCATGGAACTATGGAGGCAATTTTGTACCTTTGCAAGTTAAAAATGAAAAGTAAAATGGTGGAGACTGCATTATACTTGATACCCGTACAGCTAAGCGATGTCGACCCGGCTTGTGTGTTGCCGGCAAGCAATATTGCCTTGGTGAGCCACATCAAGCATTTCATCGTTGAAAATGTGCGCTCGGCACGTCGTTTCTTGAAGAAGTGCGATCGCAACATCAACATCGACGACCTCACATTCTATGAGCTTAATCGCCACACGCCCATGGGCGAGATTGATGGTTTTCTCGCTCCGCTGGAGAGAGGGTGTGCCATGGGAGTGATAAGCGAGGCTGGGTGTCCTGCCATTGCCGATCCTGGTGCCGATGTGGTGGCTATTGCTCAGCGCAAGGGCTTGCGGGTGATTCCATTGGTTGGCCCATCAAGCATTTTGATGGGGCTCATGGGCAGTGGGTTCAATGGCCAGAGTTTTGCCTTTTTGGGCTACTTGCCCATCAATGCCGAGGAGCGTGCACGCAAGTTCAAAGAGATGGAACGTCGCATTCTCAAAGAAAATCAAACTCAAATTTTCATTGAAACTCCCTATCGCAACAACACCTTGCTTGCCGAAATGCTCAAAACCTTGCCTGCCAGCCTCAAGCTGTGCATCGCTACCGACATCACTGGCGAAAACGAGAGCATCAAAACCAAGGGCATCAAAGAATGGGGAAAAAGTAAACCCGGCTTGGGCAAAGTGCCCACCATATTTCTACTATATCGATAATTGTGATGATTAACACCAACGATAATAACAACAAGCACAAAGAGGCTACCATCAACTTCGACATCAACGACAATTGCCACGTGCAGGGTGAGCAGCCTCACAAAAAGAATTTTCCCGTCGAGGCTGGCGAGTGGAGCATGCACTTTGCCAGTTTTGGTAGCGGGTCGAGTGGCAACTGCGCCTATTTGGGCAACAATCGCGAGGGAATACTCATTGATGCCGGTGTCGACATGAAGCACGTGTTTCAAGATCTCGCCCACAATGGCATCACTCCTCGCATGGTGAAAGGCATCATTCTCACCCACGACCATGCCGACCACATTCGCTATGCCTATCGCATTGTGCGAGAACACAAGCACATGCGCCTGTATTGCACGCCCAAGCTCATGAATGGCCTGCTCAGGCACCACAGCGTGTCGCGACGCATCAAAGAGTATCAAGAACCCATTTTCAAGGAAATTCCGTTCAAGCTCGCCGGCATGACTATCACCGCCTTTGAAACCTCGCACGATGCCACCGACAACATGGGTTTCTACATTGAGGGAGGTGGCAAGCGATTTGTGGTGGGCACCGACATGGGCGTGATTGGGCCACGTGCCAATTTCTACATGCGTCAAGCCCAATATCTCATGATTGAGAGCAACTATGACCGCTCGATGCTCGACAAGGGGCACTACCCCGAATATCTCAAAAACAGGGTGCGCAACGAGAAAGGGCATCTCGACAATAAGGTCACCGCTCAATTTGTTGCCGACATCTATAGCCCTGAGCTTAAATATGTGTTTTTGTGCCACTTGAGCAACGACAACAACACACCCCAAATTGCACGTCAAGAAATTCTCAACGCTCTCTTGCCACAAGAGGTGACAGTGGGCGATGCCAGCAACGCCATCGACCAGCGCAGTCGCGACTTGCAACTCTATGTGTTGCCACGCTATGAAACCAGCACATGGTTTGTGCTATAATCTCATTTTTTATTGAACTTGATGGGGGTGTAGCGATAAAAACCGTCGTTGCGAGCCACAAGTTTGGCAAATGACCGGGTGAAACAGGGTTTCAGGCGGTCGTAGCTCACAAACACACTTTGCATGCCACTACCGGCAGGGGCAATCTCGCCTGCCTGAAACACAAAGTAGATGCCAGCACGTTGCACATTCATCTCACCGGGCAATTGGGTGATGTGTTGCAACCGGCTGTGATGCTTTGAGTTTGCCCTATCAATGGCATTATTCACAATGCTCATGGCCACCACATGCTTGCGCGAATCGATGATGTCGCCATTTTTAATCACACGTTGATTCTGCCGGTCATAAATCACAAATTGCATGGCGTGGCTTGACACCCAACCATTAAAACCGGTTTTATCAACAACCATAACCAGCAACAGATTGGACGACAACACGGGGTAAATTTTAATGCCTTGCACATGGCCATATTGCTTCTCAACATGAGGCATTGTGTGCAACTTCTTATAGGGCACATGAAAAGGGGCATTAAAAGTGGGCGTGTCAACAAAGGCTGTGGCACACTCCTTGGTCAAAGCCACTTCACGCCCAAATGCCTTGCGATTCATCTCGGCCAACAGCTCATCGAGAGCTTTATTGCCATTCACCTCAATTGGCACACGGGTTTTCACACGCTTTATCGAGCTCCAATAAGAGCGCATCGAGCTTGCATGGGCAGGCTGTCGCGACACATAGTAGCGCGACAACTCTATCGTTTTAAACCGGTCGGGCACAACATCACCTTCGGGCACTGTGTCGGCCGGTTGTGCCATGGTTGAGGTTGCTACATCTTCTCCCATTTTGCCATCGCTATTCACATGACCAGCCCAATACCAAAAACCTGCAGCAACATCAAGCACTGCAAGAATGGCTATCACGATCATGTAATCACGCTTCGTTGTCATGGGGAATAGAAATATCACATTTTCAAAGTGTTGATTTTGCGCTCAACCTCATCTTTCACCTTGTTCATGAGCCACATGGGGGTTGATGTTGCGCCACACACCCCAATGCTCTCTTTGCCTTGCAACCACGCCGCTTCGATTTCGGTTTCGTTGCTGATGAGGTGAGAATTGGCATTGGCATCAAGGCACTCGGCAAAGAGGATTTTGCCATTGCTACTCTTGCTTCCACACACAAAGAGAATGAGCTCGTGGGCTTGAGCAAACTTGCGAATTTGCGGAATGCGATTGGCCACCGAGCGGCAAATGGTGTCGTAGCTCTCAAGCCTTGCCCCCTGTTTCATGCGTCGCCCCACTTCTTCCACTATCATTTTGAGTCCTTCAACACTTTTGGTGGTCTGGCTATAGATATACACATTGCGGCTATAGTCGATTTTTTCAATTTCATCGATATTTTCAATCACAAGGGCTTTTCCCCCTGTTTGTCCCACGAGTCCATTTACTTCGGCATGACCACGCTTGCCATAAATCACTATTTGGTCGTCGGTGCGCCCCGATGGGTTACAATAGGTGTGGTTGATGCGCTGCTGCAACTTCAACACCACAGGGCAAGTGGCATCGATGATTTCGATGTTGTTACGCCGCGCAATTTCATAGGTTTCGGGAGGCTCGCCATGGGCACGCAACAGCACCTTCACGTCGTGCAACTGCTTGAGTTCATCGTGAGTGATGGTTTCGAGGCCTTCACTTTTAAGCCTGTCGACCTCATTATTGTTGTGCACAATATCGCCCAAGCAATAGAGATGACCACCGGCAGCGAGTTCTTCCTCGGCCTTGTTGATGGCTCGGGTCACTCCAAAGCAAAATCCCGAAAATTTATCAATCTCAATCTTAGCCATTTTATTTTGCAGTTCTTTATTTTACTTGGCGATTGGTTATATCAAAAATCGAGAGGCAAAAGCTTTCAAGCCTTGCTTTCGCGAGCAAAATAGGCTTCAAAATAATTGATAATCCACTGTGCTTGCTCCTCGATAGTGAGGCGTGTGTTGTCGAGAGCATAGGCATCGGGAGCCTTGCGCAGGGGGCTCTCATCACGTGTCATGTCGATGTGGTCACGCATGAGCACGTTGTCCATCACCTCTTTCATTGTCACGGTTTTATTGCCTTTTTCTCGCATCTCATGATAACGGCGAATGGCACGCACATCGGCACTCGAGCTCACATATAGCTTGATCTCGGCATCGGGTAGCACTGTGGTGCCAATGTCGCGCCCGTCCATCACCACACCTTTGCCACGGCCCATTTCTTGTTGCCGGGCTACCATGGCATGGCGCACAGCCGCCACAGCCGCCACAGGGCTCACATTGCTCGACACCTCAAGCCCTCTAATTTCTTTTTCAACATTCTCGCCATTGAGATAGGTTTCTTGAACACCCTGCTCGTTTACTCGAAACGCTATTTTAATGCCACCAAGCTGTGGCAACAAGGCTTCAACATCAACTGCTCCTTCATGAATCAAATCATGACGCATGCAATAGAGCGTGACGGCACGATACATCGCGCCAGTGTCGATATAGGTGTAGCCTGCATAGCGGGCAAGAGCCTTGGCCATTGTGCTTTTGCCACTCGACGAGGTTCCATCAATGGCAATATTAATGCGTTTTCTTTCCATTGTGTAGTCTATTATATTGAGTGCACAAAGTTACAGCAATTAGGGGGCATTACAAAATGAAAAACTGCCCACTGTGCCTGTCGCTAACAAAGCAGAAAACAACGCCAGTGCATCGACTCCTTGTTTTTTAAAGCAATTTAACCCCAATCGGTCATTAGGCCGCATGAAGATAATATTTGGGGCTTTTCTTCATCTTTACCATTTATTTTGGTTCTTTTTGACTGCTTTTTCGGTTGTTTAGCCCGCTAAACGCCCTCAAAATCAATCAAAAACTCCTCAAAATAAATTGTCAAATACCAAGAAACCTAATGCCCGATTTGGGTTTAAAAGGGTAGAAAAGTTATAGCCTGAATGCTATGGGCAAAATGCATCGCACATTCACCTTGGTGTTGGAGATGCGCCCCGCCTCCCACTTGGGCATTTTTTTGATGACTCGCACTGCCTCACGATCGAGCGACTCAAAGCCCGAACTGCGCAACACCTGCACATGGCTCACCTTGCCATCAACGTCGATAATGAAACTGCACAGCACCCTGCCTTGGTTGTGGCGCACATAGTCGTTGTAGGGGTATTCGCGAGTTTTGTTGATAAAGTTCACCAACCCATGCTCGCCTCCCGGAAACTTGGGCTGAACATCAACATATTCAAACTCATAAAACATGATATAGCCCGACCGGTCGGGCGACATGGGGTTGACTGTGCCCGTGCGACGTGTTTGAGCCTGCGCCAAAGTTGGCACAAGCACAAGCGTGAAAAGCAACATCAACAAATTTATACCTAAATTTTTCTTCATGTTTTATTTTAATCCTAATAGCACAGCTTGCAGGCATAGTGAAAAGCACAAAAGCAGTGATATGGCATTGCAAATATAAAAGGGAATCGCCACTTCTCAATACTTTTCACAGCAAATTTGAAAATGATTAATATTGTTTTATCATTTTTTACAGATTCCACAACAAATCATGATTCTTGTAAATTAATCTTTAGCCTTGAAGGGAGAATTCAAGGGGAAGGGAGGGGAAGGGGGAGGGGGAGGGAAAGGGACGATAGGAATTGCCCCTCAAAAACGTTCCCTTCATCTTCCTTCGCTAAATACGCATAATTCGTTGTCGTGTAAGCAACCTGCACTGCCACCAATCGTATCGTCTCTCTCTCTCCCCCTCACTTCCCTTCCCACTTCCCTCAAGTTGCCTTTTCGAGCGTTTTTTGACCCCACATTATACTAAGTGGCCTTGGTTTCTCGTTATAAGACATTGAAATAGTTTGCTATTTTTTCACGACATGACAACTACACGACATCACAACACCATATTGTTGCTTGCACTCACCATGGCACTTGCTTTGATTGCCATGCCGGCACAGGGGCAAGACGGCACCACCACGGCCTATCAATTTCTCAACGTCAGTCCCTCGACCCACGTCTATGGCTTGGGCGGCCACAACATCACCATCATCGACGACGACATCAACCTTGTGGAGCAAAATCCTGCTTTGCTGGGTCCCGAATTTAACCGTCAAGTGGGCTTGAGCTACATGAAATATTTTGGCTCAACCCAATTCATGGGTGCACGCTATGGCCAAGGCGTGAGCGAGCATGGAGCACTATCGGTGGGCATTCAATACTTTGGCTATGGCTCAATGAAGAGCTATGATGCCGAGGGCAATGCCACAGGCAGTTTCAGTGCCAACGACATTGCGTTTAATATCACCTATTCTCACGACATCGCCGAAAACCTGCGCGGTGGCGCAACCCTCAAGTATATTCAATCAAAATATGCCCGGTTTAGTGCAGGCGCCCTTGCTGCCGACTTGGGCATCAACTATTATAACCCCGACAACGACCTCTCACTCTCAATCGTTGCCAAAAACTTGGGTGGACAGGTGAAGAAATTCAACAACACGCGCGACAATCTGCCTTGGGACATTCAACTGGGCTACTCGCAAATGCTTAGTAATGCCCCTTTTCGCCTCTCAATCACGGCCTATGGCCTGCGCAAGTGGCATCTCCCCTACTATGAGCCACAAGACAAAAACAACAGCAACTCAAAGCTTGTGAAACGCGACAAGTTGGGCAGCAACCTCATGCGCCACTTGGTGCTGGGAGCCGAATTTGTGCCCTCCGACCAATTCTACATTGGCATTGGCTACAACTACAAAACCCGTAGCGACATGGCAACCTATCACCGCAGTTTCTTGTCGGGCTTTTCACTGGGAGCCGGCCTCAAAGTGAGTGCTTTGAGCTTTGGCGTGGCCTTTGCCCAACCCCACAGCAGTGCCACCACATTCATGTTCAACCTCACCACATCAATAGGCGAGCTAATGCGCTAAGCCCCCCCTTCACTCATGAATTCAACAGCACCCAAAGTGAGCGTTATCACCGTGTGTCGCAATGTCTTGCAAGATTTGCAAGTCACTATCGAGAATGTACTTGCACAACAATATGCCAATCTTGAATATATCGTGATCGACGGCAACTCCAACGATGGCTCACAACAGCTCATTGAGAGCTATAGCCACCGCATCGCCCACTGGGCTTCGGAGCCCGACAATGGCATTTATGACGCTATGAACAAAGGCGTGCAAGCGAGCACAGGCGAGTGGGTGATTTTCATGAATGCAGGCGACAGCTTTGCCCACCCTCATGTGCTCACCCAAATTTTCTCGCAAGAGGCCGGCAGGCACAGCGACGTGATATATGGCGATGTTGTCAAAGAAATCAACGGAGAAGAAGTAATCAAAAAGGCACATCGTTTCAAAAACTCTCATCGCATGTGCTTTTGCCATCAGTCGGCACTTGCTCGACGTGCATTGTTGCTGCAATATCCCTTTGACACAAGCCACAAGCTATCGGCCGACTTCAAGTTTTTCAAGCAAGTGGGGCTTGCTGGCTTTCGCTTTCACTATGCTGGCATGCCGGTTGCTATTTTCGACACCCATGGTGTGTCAAACACATCGCGCTCGATGGGACTGCTCGACAACATCAAGGTGATCAAAGAAACCGACAGTTGGCTCAACCAGTGCAAGCTATTGCCACGTCTCTATTTTGTGTATGGGTTGTGCCGATTGCGCAAAAAATAAACCCTCACTCCAACTTTCGTTTTTTTTGAATAATGACCGATTGGGGTTTAGCGCACTCTTTTCCAAGTGGTGTTGCGCCCCAAGAGCGAAAAACCAATGAAACCACGCACAGTGAGGTCTCCATTCTTTTTCAAAGTGATTTTGCAACTATAGGTCTTGCCGTTTTCGGGATCATAGATTTTTCCACCGTCCCACACGCCTTTACCAGCATATTTAAAGCCCGAGAGAATAACCTTGCCCACCAGTGGCTTGGAGCGGTCGGCCTTATTGGGGTTGTTTTTGTCGAGAGCACCTTTAGTTACACTCCATGCGAGTTTGCCTCTATAGGTTGCCCCCGTTTTTTCAATCATCACTTTGCCCTTGCCACCCTCGGTGAGATAGGTGCCAATCAACCTGTCGGCCTCAACATTCTGGCCCATCATGCCCACAGCGGAGCACACGAGCATCATCATTGCCAATAGTAATTTCTTCATCATGTTTTCTTTTTAGGAATTTGTGTGTTTTTTTTGGATTTAGGGACAAAAATAGCACACTCTCCCAACACAACATTCGCAAATGCTTTATTTTTAGCTTTATTTGACAACTTCCCCACTCAAAACGCAAAAAAATTACAGTTATTCATTTTTGTCTCACTCTCGGTTTCTGTGTATCAAAAGCCGAGTGTGAATTTGGGGAAGAAGATAAATTGGTGTAAATTTGCACCTATCTCAATAAGTTTTAGAAAACAAATGGCACTCAAAATTCCATTTTCAATAACACTGCTGGCTGGAGTGTTGCTACTTGCTTCTTGTGGAAAAACTTCGCCCAATAGCGACGAAGCCAAAGCGCGAGCCTCGCAAGCGGCCAAGGAGCTCATGGCGGTTGAGCCAACCGACACCTTTGCCATGCAACGTTGCATTTTAAATGCAGTGGCTGTGCGCAGTGAATATCTCATCAAGGGCGACTCAATTGCCGCCTATGACTTTGATTGCGCTTTTCAAGAAGCCATCGTGAAGCAAGCCCCAAGCTTGGCGGCGAGCCTCTTTAAGAGCAAGCCACAACCCTCCGCTCACTAATTTTTCAATCATCAACAAGATAACATGCTCACACTCGACCAATATCTGCAACGCGTGAACCACGCCATCAAAGCAATTCATTATCCACAAAGTCCTGCCAACCTGTATGCCCCCATTGCCTACACCATGTCGCTGGGGGGCAAGCGCATACGCCCCGTGCTGGTGCTCATGGCATGCGATGCCATGGGGGGCAACATCGAGCAAGCCATGAAATGTGCCGTGGGGCTGGAACTGTTTCACAATTTCACTCTCCTGCACGACGATGTGATGGACAATGCCGACGTGCGCCGAGGGCAGCCAACCGTGCACCGCAAGTGGAATAGCAATGTGGCCATTTTGAGTGGTGATGCCATGCTCACCATGGCCGCCCAACACATTGCTCAAGTAGAGCCTTGCAAACAAGAAGCCATCAATGCGCTTTTCAATCGCACGGCTATCGAAATCTATGAAGGGCAACAGCACGACATGGACTTTGAGCAGATGAGCAACGTGACAGTAGAACAATACATCGAGATGATAAGGCTCAAAACCTCGGTATTGCTGGGTTGTGCCTGCAAGATGGGAGCTATTGTGGCAGGTGCAAGCGAGCAAGATGCCCAAGCCCTCTATACCATGGGCGAAAACTTGGGGCTCGCTTTCCAACTGCAAGACGACTTACTCGACGTGTGGGGCAACGAGAGCACCTTTGGCAAAGAAATTGGTGGTGACATCATGAACAACAAAAAAACATTTTTGCTCATCGGGGCACTTGAACAGGCACAAGGCGACGATGCCACCCAACTGCAATATTGGCTCAAACAAGGCAACGAGGCACCACGCGATGAGAAGGTGAAAGCCGTGACGGCCATCTACAACAGCCTGCAACTGCGTGCACAAGCCGAGCAAGCAATAGCTCGCTACACTGCTATCGCCCTCAATGCGCTCGACCAAGCCAAGTTGAGTGCCGAGGGCAAAGAGGCTTTCACCACATTTTGCAACAGCCTTGTGGGGCGCAATCACTAAGCCACATGATCGATAGCCACAGCCACATTTATAGTGCCGAGTTTGATGCCGACCGCCACGAGGCCATTGCACGAGCACAAGCTGCAGGAGTGACCCACATTGTGATGCCCAATGAGAATCTTGCCAGCCTGCCACGCTTGCAAGCCACCCACGAGGCCCACCCCGGCTATGTGTCGATGACCATAGGTCTGCACCCCGAAGAGGTGCACGACAACTACCAAGAGGAATTGCATGCCTTGCACAGCTTGCTCATGCAAGACGCCAAGTGCTATGTTGCTATTGGTGAAATTGGCATCGACCTCTATTGGGAACAGCACATGCGCGACCAGCAAATGGAGGCTCTCGACACCCAATTGCACTGGTGCAAAGAGACCAACATTCCCTTTATCATGCACTGTCGCAATGGCATGGAAGAATGCCTTGCTGTGCTCGACAACTTTGGCGAGCCACTGCCAAGTGGCGTGTTTCACAGCTTCACGGGCACTATCGAAAACATCGAGCAACTGCGCAAGCGTGGCGACTTCTATTTTGGCGTGAATGGCATTGTCACTTTCAAGAAAAGCGACATCTCAACGCTGTTGCCCATCATGGGCATCAACCGCATTTTGCTTGAAACCGACTCACCCTATCTCGCCCCCGTGCCCCATCGAGGCAAGCGCAACGAGAGTGCCAACATTCCATTCATTGCCCGGTGCATTGCCCTGCATCTCAACCTTGCTCTCGAAGAAGTGGACGAAATAACCAGCAACAATGCCCACCAGCTCTTTGCGATTTAACTCACTTTAAGTGTTATTGATTATTTTTAAACCATTTTTAATAAAACAAGTAAGTGAAAAAACTATCTTTGTAACTGAAAATTTAGACAAACCCTATTTTATACAATAACATTCAATGAAGAAATTTTCAGTTCTTTGCAATCTGCTCTTGATTGCGTTGCTTGGCAGTGCATTGGCTGCTCAAGCCGATAGCTACACCATGCCCAAGCGTGAATTTCGATCGGCATGGGTTGCAACCGTGTGGGCTCTCGATTGGCCAAGAGATGTGAATGGCAGCGAGTTGTGTAGCATGAATGGCGAGGCGCAAAAGGCAGCCATGACACGCCTTCTCGACTCGTTGAAAAACAACAACTTCAATGCTGTGAATTTTCAAGTGCGCTCCATGTGCGATGCCATGTATAAATCGAGCTATGAGCCATGGTCGAGCTACCTCACCGGCACGCGTGGACAAGCACCCAACTACGACCCATTGCAATTTGTGGTCGAGGAGTGCCACAAGCGAGGCATGGAGTGCCATGCGTGGATCAACCCCTACCGTTTCTCAACTGGTAGCGACTGGAACACTGAGCAAGACAAGCAGTTGAAAGCCAGTGGGCACCTGCTCAGCTATGGAAAGAATGTGATTCTCAACCCTGCTCATCAATGGACAATCGATCGCATCGTGAACGTGTGCAAAGAGGTGATTACAAACTATGATGTTGATGGCATTCTCTATGACGACTATTTCTATCCCAATGGCATTCCAAGCAACGAGACTGCTGGCGACTATCAGGAATGGAAAGATGCAAAATCGGGCATGAGCCTTGGCGACTGGCGACGTGCCAATGTGAACCGCATGGTCAAGGCCGTCTACGACATGATACAAGACACCAAGCCCTATGTGCGCTTTGGCATCTCGCCTGCCGGCGTGGCTGCCACCAGCAAAAGCGTTGCCGACAAATATGGCGTGGATCCTTGCCCCTCGGGCACTGGCGACTGGCAATACAACGGCATCTTTAGCGACCCTCTGGCATGGATAAGCAGTCAAACTATCGACTACATTTCGCCACAGGTGTATTGGAAAATAGGTGCCACTGCCAACTATGCCACCATCACCCCATGGTGGAACAAAGTGGCTGCCAAGTTTAACCGACATGCCTATATCTCATCGTCGATTTCAAGCATCACCAAGAATAGCAATGCCACAGCCTATGCCGAATATGCCAACCAAACCCAGCTCAACCGCACATCGAGCGTTGATGGCAACCCCGGCGCTATTTACTACTCTTGCAAGTATCTCTATGCCATGGCTCCCAAGTCACTGGCAGCCCACCTCAAAGCCACTGTGTTCACGCAACCTGCCCTGCCACCTGCCATGAGTTGGAAACAAGGCAACGCCCCCGGCAAAGTGACCCATATCGAAAAATCGGGCAACCTGCTCTCTTGGAAAGGCTTTGAGGGCGTGCGCTACTCCATCTATGCCTTCCCCTGCAATGCCGATGCAGGCATCGCCATCAACCAGTCTCAATACTTGATGGGCATGAGCTATAGCCCACGATTTGAGCTTCCAGCCAAAGTTGCAGGCGAGGGTTGGCTCTATGCAGTGTGTGTGGTTGACCGTGTGGGCAACGAATATGCACCTGCTTTTTCTGAAAATCTCCCACAACTGCCCTCCCCTTCGCTCGTGGCTCCCGAAGATAATTTTTCATCGGCCAAAAAAAATTTTAACTTCTCATGGAACAAAGTTGACGGCGCCACACGCTATATCGTGGAATTGAGCAACAATGCCGACATGAGCAACATGATTGAGCGTGTCACCACCACTCAAACCATGCTACCAGCCACTCAACTCTCCAAGTTGGGAAACTCTGAAAAGCAATATTGGAGAGTGCTTGCCAGTGCCTCGGGCTACAGCTCGGGGGTGAGCACAACACGACAAATCAACATGCCCCGCGTGGCCAGCACATTTGTCACCCCCACCCATGGTGGCGTGCTCAAGCGTGGCTCTCATGTTGAAATCAAACCACAATCGTGGGCCAACACACAGCTCATCGAAATTTCATCGTCGAGCACCGTGTGGGGACGCACTCGCTTCATGCAGACGCTGAAAAATGGAGCCACACAAACCACCTTGCCAGCCGAGGAAATCAAGGTTGATGGCAAATTGATGCAAGATGGCAAAACCTACTATGCCCGCACCAAATCGACCTACCTCATTGATGGTATCAACAAGTCGACTGCCTTTGGCGACATCATCAGCTTCACCTATAGTGCAGGCGAGACGATTAAAGGCGACATCACAGGCGATGGTAAAATCGACATGAACGATGCCTCGGCTCTCATCAACATGATTTTGGGCACAAGCCCTGCCAATCTCGCCAAGGGCGACCTCAACGGCGATGGCGTGCTGAATGTGACCGACGTGACCACACTCATCAACAGCATGCTCAACAAGTAGATTTCTCATCGCCCATGCCATTTCAATCACCTCTTTTCAGGGACGTTGCCACAAGCTCCCTAAAAAGAGGTAATTGTCTACAATTTTTTGTAACTTCGTCACGTTTTAACCCAAATCGGTCATTAGGTTTCTTTGTATTTGACAATTTATTTTGAGGAGTTTTTGATTGATTTTGAGGGCGTTTAGCGGGCTAAACAACCGAAAAAACAGTCAAAAAGAACCAAAATAAATGGCAAAGGCAAGGAAAAGCCTAAGATATTTTCTTATTGCGACCTAATGACCGATTGGGGTTTAACCCTAATGACCAATTTGGGGTTCACATACACAACATGGGCATGATCAGAACATACACAACTCTCACGCTGCTACTGCTCGCAGCCATTTTTGGCATGAGCAGGGCTGCAACAATCGACAACGACTACTTTGCAATCACCACCCCCGACGATAGCTGGTGGGTGAATAATGATGCTGGGGCTTTGCGCGAAGTGGGCGCCCGCGCCTTGCTCTATCGCAACGATGCCAATCACCACATTTTGGAACTGGCGAGAGTTGATTGCCTTGAGGGAGCTTTCAATCCCCAAGAATACTTAAAACAGCAAATTGTAGAGCGAAACGACCCTTTTGCCCACAGTGCAACCCATTTTTCGGCAATTGCCGACACCACATTTGTCAACCACCCTGCCAAGCGCGTGCATTTCGACAAGCAACAAGGGCAATCAACCTATCATTGCACCGCCATGAGTTTCAATGTGGGCTTCTCAACCTATCTTGTGATTCAAGCACATCGCCATGGCAATGCCAACGTGGTGGGCTGGGTGCTAAGCACTGGCATGAAAATCAAGAGCAACGCTTTGCCAATCGCCTTGGTGAGCCACTATGTCGAAGCTGCCCAAAAGGTGCTCAAAAAGCATCGTCTGCCCATTTACAAAAACGAATATCTCGACAACATTAAACTTTCGGGCGACTCCACCACTGTTGAAATGGAAATAGTGATACCCTACACCCATGCCAAGACCATCAATGTGCCTGCCTTTGTGCAAGTCATGCGCCAGCACTGGAGCGAAACCTTTGAGCGACAAGTAGCCATCAACAGCCTGTATCGAGCCATTGTAACTGAGCAAAAGGCTATTAAATACACCTATATCGACAACGATGGTCTCGACATTGGAGTGCTACTCATCACTCCGCCCGAATATAACCTGCTTCTCAAGCAACAGCAATAACAACCAACAACAACACAAAAAAAAACATGATGGTGAAAATTAACGATATAGTGCGCTTTCTCAACGATGTGGGAGGAGGCAAAGTGACAAGAATTGACGACAACATCGCCTATGTGGAAGATGAAGATGGCTTTGAACGCCCTGCCCTCGTGCGAGAATTGGTGGTAGTGGGCGAAGCCGGCACCAAAACCTCTACCTATGAGCGTCCCATTGCCGCGAAAAGCAAACTTGCCGATCCACAATTGCCCAAGGTGAAAATCAAGCCAGCTATCACCCCCAAAAAGCCTGTGTATGAAACTCCCGAAGGCGAGAAACTCAACATTGTGCTTGCCTTTGAGCCCAAGGAGATTAAACACCTCAACACCACCACTTTTTATGCCATTTTGGTCAACGATAGCAACTATTACTTGAATGTGGCCTACATGACACGTAGCGATGACGAAAACGAGTGGCACACTCGCTATATTGGACAAATTGAACCCAACATGCAAGTCGACCTCGATGAGTTTACCCATGCCGACCTCAACAACATCGAGCACATTGCCGTGCAATACATTGCCTACAAGCAAGACAAAGGCTTCAAACTCAAGAATCCTGCTCTGGTAGAGCAAAAAATCGACACCACCAAGTTCTACAAGCTACACAGCTTTCACAGCAGTGAATATTTCGACAACAATGTGATAGAACTCTACATCACGCGTGGCGATGTGCCCACCAAGCAGATGTTTATCGACAGCAGTGCACTTGAGCGTGCCATGCGCGAGAAACGCCATGCCGACCGCCCACAAGCTCGCAAAGTGCAACATCACGAGAAGAAACGCGACGAAATCATTGTGCAAGACCTGCACATTGCCGAGCTTCTCGACGATTTCACGGGCATGAGCAATAGCGACATTTTGAACTATCAACTCGAAAAGTTTCGTGAAGTGATGAATGCCCACCGCAATGCCACAGGGCAAAAAATTGTGTTTATACATGGCAAGGGCGAGGGTGTGTTGCGCCGTGCCCTGCTCGATGAGTTGCGCCGCAAGTGGCCAGGCTGTGATGTTCAAGATGCCAGCTTTCAAGAATATGGCTTTGGCGCAACCCAAGTGACCATACACAAGAAATAGCGGGCTGTCATGATTTTCTACTTTAGTGGCACAGGCAATAGCAAGCACGTGGCAAGTGTGCTTGCCACACAGCTCAACGAGCAACTCATTGAGGTGGGGCATGCTCTCGTGCATGAGCAATACCGCTATGCTCTGCAAGCCGACGAGCGATTGGGCTTTGTGTTCCCCATCTACAGCTGGGGGCCTCCGCCAGTGATACTTGAGTTGCTCAATCACCTGCACCTGCAAGGCTATGGCAATGGCAACCACACATTCATGGTTGCCACTTGTGGCGACGACACAGGGTGCACGGTCGATATTTTCAAGAAACATCTGCACCACAAGGGCATAGAATTGCAAGCCGCATTCTCGATTCAAATGCCCAACAACTATGTGAACATGAAGGGCTTTGACGTTGACAGCGACACCCTGCGCAATCAAAAACTGCAAGCAGCCCAAGCACGCATCATGCAGGTGGCACAGCTCATTGCCGAGCGGCGCCTCATGACCGATGTGGTGACCGGGGCATGGCCATGGGCTAAATCTCACATCGTGCGACCATGGTTTGTGCGTCACGCCATGAGCGACAAGAAATTTAGAGTTGACAGCGCCCTATGCACCCATTGCGGAGCCTGCGTGCGCCATTGCCCCCTGCACAACATCACACTCAATGCTCGGCAAGAACCCCGGTGGAATGGACGTTGCGCCATGTGCCTGAGTTGCCTGCATCGTTGCCCTGCACGCGCCATTCAATATGGCAATGCAACACAAAACAAGGGGCGTTACTACTACGCCAAAAAGCCTTAATAATTCTAAACAAGAGGGAGATAGCACACGCTGCCATTAAACCCAACAGGTGTTTGGAGGTCAAAGAAACAAGAAAGCTCTATCGAGCAATAGAGAACTCTACACTCAAGTTTATAGTTTTTTTTAACTCCAAGCGTTATGAAACCCCAATTCTTCTTCTCAACAACCATAGCACTGCTGTTGAGTGGCATGCTCACAGCCTTCACTGCCGAAGCTCAACCACCCCATCGCCAGCCAGTCACGAGGATCACGGGGCATCGTGGCGCGCAACCTCACAACGCTCCCTCTCGTGAAGCCATGCCACAGCACGACAATCGACGTGGCGACCTGCCCCACTTCGACAAGCACAAACCCCTGCGTCATCACAACACTCGCCCGGAGAGAGAACGTAGACCACATTTTGACGACCGCTATGCAAGCTATGACCGCTATCGCTATCATCGCGACTTTCGTCCTCGCCACCGTCGTCACGACCCATTTTTCGACCACTATCGCCGTGGTTGGGGCAGGCCCGTGCCACCGCCCATGCGCCCTTGGCGACACAGCGTGTGGGTTTATCGCCCCCATATCCCTGCAGGATTTCGCCCCTATGTCAGCGCACCCATCGTTGACGGCGTGATTGGGCTCTACTTTGGCACCCCCCTCTCCTCATCGCTCGACTATCTCTACTACAATGGCTACAACATCGATGGCTACTACGGCAACATCATCTACCTGTGCAATGTCGACCTCTTGGGCTACACATGGCCCGATGCCATGTTGCGCTACGATGACGGGCTCGACTATGCACAATTTAGCTACTACAACCATCGCAACGACAGCCGTCGCTACAATCGCCTGTATCGCCGATTGTGTGCCAGCTATGGAAGTCCCGTGAGTTTTGTGGGTGGTCCCTATCCTCAAGCCACATGGCTGGGAGGCGACAGCATGGGCTACATCACGCTCAGCATGAATCATGATGGCGCAGGTCGCTACTTTACCGCCCTGTCGTTTGGACTATAAAGCAATCCAATTATATATCTATAACCCTATTCATTAGACAAAGGGCTATCTCGCTGTGAATGGCGATGTAGCCCTTGCTATTTCTAAGAAAAAAAACTTCACTCACACTTGGTTGAGATCGAGGCACAACCCCTCGCGAGCCAGCAATGTGGAGGCAAACTCTTCTTGAGCCTCGTGTAGAAACACATCGTCGCTCTTGTAACGCTTGCTATAATGCCCCAATATGAGACGCTTCACCCCTGCCTCGCGCGCCACCATGGCTGCCTCGCGTGCCGTGCTGTGATAACGCTTGCGAGCCAGCACACGGCAATCGTCGGCATAGGTCGACTCGTGATAGAGCCAAGTGACCCCTTGCACTGCCGTCACCACACGCTTGCTATAGGCCGTGTCGCTGCAATAGGCATAGGAGATGCAGGCATCGGCAGGCGTGGTGAGCACATCGTTGGCAACAACCACACCATCGGGAGTGACGAAATCTTGCCCCAGCCGCAAGCTATTCAAGAAATAAACCGGCACTCCGGCCTCTTTCACAGCCACAGGGTTGATGTGGCGCAACTTGGGCTTCTCGGCAAAAAGAAATCCCACCGTGGGAATGCGATGACGCATGGGGAAGGAAGTGACCGTGATGCCGTCGTCTTCATAAATCACCGCCTTGTGAGTGTCGATGGCATGAAACTTGAGCTCATAGGGCATGTTGCGACAAAAATACTCTAAAAACGGCTTAAACTGGTTGATACCCTCTTGAAACATGTGCACCGTGAGCGACCCCGTCTTGCCCAGCAAGGCAAGCGTGGAGAGCAAGCCCGGCAAGCCAAAACAATGGTCGCCATGCAAGTGGCTGATGAAAATGTGATTGAGCCGAGAGTATTTGAGCTTCATGCGCCGCATTTCGAGTTGCGCCCCCTCGCCACAATCAATCATAAACAGGTTGTCGCGAATGTTGAGCACTTGACACGAGGGCAGGTGACGCAACGATGATGTGGCAGAGCCACAACCCAACACATTGAGTTCAAATTTTGTCATAACACAAGTGTGACTCTTAGGTCTCTAAAACAATGCCACGAAGTTAATCAATATTTCACGAACAGCAAAAACAGCGCGCAATGAGCAAAAACAAAGACAAAAGTCATGCACCCCAAACATATCCCAAAAACAGCATCAAAGTTTCGTTTTGAGCATCTAAAACAAGCCTAAGACGAAAAAAAAGCCCAGATTAAAGACAAATTAACATTAAATGGATTGTTTTATCATTATTTGAAACAAAAACACTTGCATAATACAATCACACCCCTTACCTTTGCAACAGTTTTTTCATAGGATTAGATTTTTAAGGTTAATTGTTTGCGACTGTTGTGAAACAGTCGCAAATTTTTTATCCCCACCACTCCCATAAAACACCTAAATGCTGGGGCTTAGCGGAATTTTTCGGTGAGATAGGACATGGCAATTAATATGGTGCATATTGAACATATGAATACACACTGACAAGGAGAAACGCAGACGATGCATGCATAGTCTCTACACAAGACTCTACGCCCTCCGAAAAATTCCGCAGAGCCAAAAAGTTGCCCCAAGAAAGGGGGGAGTGTCGGGCAAAAGTCGTAATTTTGAAAACAAAATAATGAAGATATGGCAAAGAAGAAAAAAAATAAACAACAGCAGCCACCCATGTCGCCCTTGCGCTACTTGAAAGAGCGCATGCGCAGCGTGGCAATTGGCAAGTGCTACATGAGCTCCAGTCGCGATGCGGGATTAATCACAGTGATTGTGTCGCGCCAGCACACAGGTGGCAACATCTCTATGGCTTCTTTTCTTGTCGACCTATTTTGCATGGGTGTCACCGATGCCGATTATAAAATGCGCATGTTGCCCATGGAGTTTCAATCTTTAATCAATCAAGCCCCCGACATGAGCGAGTGCAGCTATGAGGAAGCCCACAATCGCATCTATGGTGCCATAGCCTTTGCCGAAGATGCCGGCATATCGCCCTGCAAGGAGTTTGCCCTTGCACAATATTTTCTTGAAGAAGACACCGAAAAAATTGCCTTAATCGAATATGAATATGGCAAAAATGGCAAGCACTTCTTGATGGCTCACAACCTGCAGGAACTCAACACCTACCTGCCTTTGCTCAAAAAGAACTTGGGCAACGACTTCACCTATACGGTAGAAAACGATGACAATGAATATGATGGCGATTATGGTGATCATGATTTCGACTTTTCGCAAGACAAGGAACCATTATGGCTAAAAGATTATGGCCCCACAACCGAATACAACTACAAGCACCCCCAATATCACTATGAATTGAATGTGGAAAACGAATGGTTGGTGACCGAGTTGGCAAAAGAGGAATATGAAATGTCGCTCACCAAGGAGATTGTCGACAAAATCATGTTGATACCTCACGAGTCGCTCCAAAAAGATTTGGAAAACATCATTCTCCACAACCTCATGCTCACATGCGACGAAATTCCCAACGACTATGCCCCCAACGATGGCTACAACCCCATCTTGAGCAACTGCCTCATGCTACTGGCCGAAGTGGGCAACGAGAGCTCCACGCTCGATATTGCGCTGGAACTCCTGCGCCAGTCGCCCGACTTTTGCGACTATCATTTTGGCGACATGCGCGAGGAAATTTTCATTCCTCTACTCTATCGGGCAGGACGCAACCACCTCGACCGCTTCATGAATTTCATGAAAGAACCCAACCTGTTCACCTATTTGAAACTTTTGGTTCCAATAGCAGTGAAACAAGTTGCCATCGAGGAGCCCGAGCGCAAAGACGAAGTGGTGGAATGGTTTGCCCAACTGCTGACCTATGCCGAGGAGGCAGTGCCCCAAACTCGCTACATCGACCACACCTTGTGTGCATTCATCATTTCCGACACCATGAACCTTAATGCCATGGAACTATTGCCTGCAATAAAGCCTCTTTTTGACAAAAACTTGGTTGACCTTGGAGTGTGTGGCAGCTACCAAAAAGTTGAAAGAGAAATGAAGAAGCCCTACCCCTACAACGAGAAGATTCCGTCGCTTCTCGAACGCTTGGATCAAATCATATAACGCGTTGTGCAACCGTCGCCCCCCAAAAAACAATACGCTCAATATCACCGTGTGTAGATAAACTTAAAGCCCAATCGGTCATTAGGTCGCAATAAGAAAATATATTAGGCTTTTCCTTGCCTTTGTCATTTATTTTGGTTCTTTTTGACTGCTTTTTCGGTTGTTTAGCCCGCTAAACGCCCTCAAAATCAATCAAAAAGAACCAAAATAATTTGACAAAAACAAAGAAACCTAATGACCGATTTGGGTTAAAGCCGTCTTGAAAATACGATAAAACTCGCAAAAAAGCAATGGCTCTTTTTTTTTATTCTTTTGCCACTGCAATCATTTTTGTCACACATGTAACGAAAAATGAGTAACTTTGTGCACTCAATCAACACGAGTTCACACACACTCACACTTTTTTCTATCAGCACATGGCAATTATCGACACCGTTAGAGATTTAAAAATAAGCGACTACAACTATCCCTTGCCCGAGGAGCGCATCGCCAAGCACCCCTTGGCACAACGCGAGCAATGCAAGTTGCTCACCTTTGCTGGCGGGAAAATGAGCGAAGGGCATTTCTATGACGTGCCCGCTCTTCTCCCCGAAAATGCGACACTCATCTACAACAACACAAGGGTGATTAATGCCCGATTGCGATTTCGCAAAGCCACGGGGTCGCTCATCGAGATTTTTTGCCTTGAGCCCGTGTTGCCCCGCGACTATCAACTCATTTTTCAAACCACACAATCCTGCACTTGGCTGTGCCTTGTGGGCAACAGCAAGCGATGGAAACAAGATGGATTGAGCCAAATCATCAACATCGATGGCAAGGAGGTGACGCTCACCGCTTCTCGGGGCAGGCAACGGGGCAACTCATGGGAAATCACCTTTGAGTGGAACAACGAAAACGTGACCTTTGCCACCTTGCTGGAGGCTACAGGCGAAATCCCCATTCCGCCCTACCTGAATCGAGGCACCGAGGAGAGCGACAGCCACGACTATCAAACCGTGTATAGCCACATTGATGGCTCGGTAGCAGCTCCCACTGCCGGACTGCACTTCACCGATGCGATTTTGGCACAATGCGACAAGCGTGGCATTCAGCGTCGCGAACTCACCCTGCACGTGGGAGCAGGCACTTTCCAGCCTGTGAAGAGCGAAAACATTGGTGAGCATGAGATGCACCATGAGTTTATAGCTGTTGAACGCAGCGTGCTCGCCCACCTTGCAAGTTCCAATAGTCCTGTGGTGGCGGTGGGCACTACCAGTGTGCGCACCCTCGAGAGCCTATACTATGTGGGGCAAGTGCTTGAGCACAACCCCAATGCCACCAATGAAGAACTCACCGTGAAGCAATGGATGCCCTACAACACCCCCTGCACCATCTCTACCCAAAAAGCCCTGCAAAACATTATCGACTATCTCGACAAGCACCAAGCCCACACCTACATGGGTAGCACACAGCTCATGATTGCCCCGGGGTTTCAATATCGCCTTGTTGATGGCATGATCACCAATTTCCACCAGCCACAATCCACCCTTTTGCTACTTGTTGCGGCCTTTGTGGGTGATGAAAATTGGCGCAACATCTACAACTATGCCCTGCAACACGACTTCCGCTTCTTGAGCTATGGCGATGCCTGCCTGTTTCTCTCACCCAAAATCACCCAACCCCAATAAAAGCCCCCGCACACACACTTTTTGGGGATTACCAAGAATAACGACTTGGCAGGTCTGGGCGTGATGGGAAAGAAATATAAGAAGATTAAGGTGTCGCATCTAATATAGGGGTCTAAAATGGTGCCACAAAGCAACTAAAAAAGGCAGGGGGGCAACTGTGCTATTGCATCGTTGCCCCCCTGCCATAATGGGCGGAGTGAGGGAGATTCGAACTCCCGATGCGCTTTCGGCGCATACACGCTTTCTGAACCCTGCAAGGTTTTCTTTTGCCCACTTCAGCGAATCCCAAGGCATGGCCGTTGCTTTAGCAAGTCCTTCACACTCTGCCAGCCTTTCGCGTTGCGCTGCCGCATGGCTTCAGCCCAAAGATGGGTGTACTCGTGAATCGGGGTGTTGGGATTGATGCCGTCCTTGGTCAGAAATATCTTTCCTCCAACAGTCCAGCCATAAACCTTGCCACTGTCGGTTTGTCCTTTGCTTGCCGTAGGAACATTCACCTCTTTCACTTCAGCAAGACCGGTATTGTCCGTATACGCTCCACTGTATAAGGCTTGCTTGATGCTCTTCAATATCTCCACTAACGGTTTGCCGTCGGCGCGGCGCAACTTGATGGCATTGTAGTAAAACTCCGTAACATGGGCGTTGCCGTCGTTGGAAATGCCCTTGTTTTCTTTCGGGGTAACAACAATACTGATGCCTTCCGCTTCATGGTGAGCGTCAAAGGTGGACACCTTGGCATTGTGATTGCTCAATCGTATGGTAACTGTCTTGCCACTCTTGGTCTCAAAACTTGCGTATTCACTCGCACTGCCTTGCCGCTTCGCACCTAAAGCCTTGGAAACGTCACCGATAAATGTATTGGGATAAGATGAAACGTTTTCATACTTTTTTATTTCACCATCCAAAATTTTTAGTATCTTTGCACCGTCAGCACTTGAAACGACAGTTGGTTGATCCTGATTATCAGGGGACGCGGTTTCGGGTGCTGACTTCTTTTTACCACCCGTGCGCATAAACTGAACGTGGTCTGTTGTCCCCAAATCTTCCTTGTTGCCGGATTCTGCCTTGGCTTCGTTCCTGCCCAGCATCTCACTTGCCACTTCGTCGCTAACCACCTCCACGCTTATCCCGGCGTTATCCAGCGCATCCAGAACGGCATTGGTAGCCAATTGCTTTGCCGCCGTGTCGTTGCGCAACTCATCAGCACTCTGCTGTTTCTCTATCCTGCCTGTGCGCAACCAGTCATCAAATTTAACGGCTGCATCAACAGTCTTAAAATGTAGCTCGGCGGAATCTCCAAAAACGCTCGCTTTTTCTTCTTCGCTAACCTTACTGTTGTACTCATCCGACAAATCTCCCCACTTCTGCCAACCGCTGTTCGTCTTGTCGTCAATGTCGTCAGAATAGTCGTAAACGGCTGTTTGGTATGAACGGTCGGTAATAACGTCAGGAACAATCGTCGCAACAGACAGCCTTGAGGGCTTGCCATCAACAAGTAAAGGAACTGTCAAAGCTTCAGAATCAAAACCTGCCGCATCTACTGCGGTACGCTTAGCACTATCCGTATTCACTGCAAAATCACTTAACTCCGAGAAATCCTCGTTGCCAACCACAGGAACTGAAACAGGAGAATACGCAAAAACATAGTCGTTGAAATCAACCACGAACACAGGCAGACAAAGCGCATGACCTTTTTCACTTTTCGCATACAAAAAACCATCGACTGTTTCCAGCAGTTGCTCCGCTCCGATGTCTTTGACAGCAAGAAGGAATTTCTGCAAATTTTTCATATTGTAAACACGAACCTTGTTGCCTGCATCTATAAAGGAAACCATTAGTGTTGAAACTTCATTCCTCTTCATGCCATTTTCCTTGGCGTATGCCTCAACACCATTTGCAAACATGCGTAATTGATGCGCGTCAACACCAACAGGTATGAAAGCGTCATTGCAAAGTCTTTTCCAGTTAATATATGTATCATCAACAACATTCCCTTTCTTATCCGTAACTTTCCCCTCAACAGACTTGGGATAATTTTCTTTCCTTGCAAAGAGAACATAGCTGTCAGTACCTATCACATAACCGCTGTCATGATAAGTGCCCGAGAGCGAAGGCCTTACCTTGTTACCAACTTCAACAAAATCGTATGGCTTGATAGCGCGCTCCTTCTTTTCAACTGCTTGGATAGGTCTGTTCTTGTTTTGGTCTTTGAGATGGCTATAAAAAGTACGTGAAAGATGTTCTTGGTTTTCTCTTTCTTGAAGATAACTTCCCACTACATCTTTCACTGCAAAACCCACTTTGGAATCAGCTTGCAAACGATAAAGCGCATCTAAGTCCATACCGTCTAACACGCTATTCAAATGCTGCTTAGACTTTATATAAGCAGACCACCTGTCAGCATCATTATCTTTATCTCCTTCACGCAAATGTTTACCGGCTTGGTCAAAATCATCAATGGCCTTTAAAAGAGCTGCTGGCACCTTTTCATTACTATTTTCTGCTTTTTCCCCTACTTTTCCTTTCAAATCAGCCTCTAATGTACTATCTTTGCCATCAGAAGACAAGTCGGGCGTACGGCTGGAAAGGCCACCAGCCTCTTCTGAATAATCAGAAGGCAGTATGAGGATTAGGCCGCCCTCACGCTCGGCTTGTCTTTTTATTGTTTCTAATGCTGCCTCACGGATATAATGCCAATGTACTATTTCTACATTATCCTTTTTATCATTAACCTCTAATAACACTAAACGATTATTGCCAGTTTTATCCTTAGTATTGATGACTATCCAATTATATGGACGTCTTGCCTTTTGATTCTGTCCATACAAATCAGCATTATACAAAGCCGATTGTAAAATATCACGACTTTGTGCAGGGGTTAAATCAGAATGGCTTTGTTTATTCTTTTCAAATATATTCTTCTTGATAACCACCGACTTTCCATTAGCCCCAATAGCCTTGTCAACGTTGTTTGGCAAGGTTGGCAGTTGCACATTGCGAGTGGGGGCAGTGAAGTCGCCATCGGTCAACTCCTCTACCGCCCCAATCTTGTCAACTTTGAGCGAGCCATCGGCATTGAGGGGGTTGCCCTGCTTGTCAGTGGCTGGTTTCGCTACTTCGCCTGCTTCACTGCCTTTGCCAGCAGTGCCAGCTTGCGCAGTGCCCTCTGCTTGGCTTGGTTGTCGGGTTGGCTCCGTGTCGTTAGATAATGTTTCTGTAGAGTGATGAAGCCCTGATACTCTTGGGACGTATGCAAAACTATTATCATCTATATTTTGGTGTGGATAAAGCATTGGACAAACGACATAACCTTTTGGCGTTTGCGTGATTGCAAACCCATCGTCTTTGCCAAAGAAACTTTTTGCACCGATACTTTTTGCACCTCGTAAAGCTTTGTCAAGTGCATTTGCATAACATTGAACGATTTTCCCATCGGCTGTTTTAAATGCTATTTTAGCATCCTTTTTGGTACTTGGATTTGCTTTTTCGGCCCTTAGTTTGCTAAGTACTCCCCTTGTGAATGCGTGTAAATCTTCAAGATTAACTCCCCAAGATTTACCTTGCTTTCCACTTACTGCGGCACGCCAATCAGGATATTTGCCATCAAGAACTTCGCCTTTCTTATTTGTTACTTTCCCCTCTAATGACTTGTCGTAATCTTCCTTGCGAGCCAATAAGAGATATGAATCGCAACCAACAACATAACCTTTGTCGTGAAAAACACCTGTGAGCATTATGTAAATTTTAGACCTTTTCTTATCTGTCTCTACAAATTCTGAAACAGAAATAGCCTTTTTATCTTCTTTATATTCAGGTGTTATGTGGCCTTGCTTGTCTAAGAGTGCATTAAAAGCCATTAAACGTTGCTCTTGTCTATATACTACACCTAATACGTTTTCTATAACATTTTCTGTATCTTTCACCGACACTTGTTTGAGTAAATCGCTAAGCTCTTTGGTGTTGAGTTGTAAAAGAACATCTTGTAATTCTTGTTTTGTGCTATTTAATTCTTCCCTTTCTCTTGTATCGGAAGGAATTGATTTTTTTTCTTTCCATAATTTATCCCTTCTATTATTGAATTTATATAGTGCATCTTCGTAAGCGTCGATAGCTTTGCGAACTTTTTCTTTGCTAACAAAGGCATCTTCTGATTGTGTACCCTCATCGGCTCTTTCACCGGTAGATTGCAGACGAGCCAACTTTGTAGATTTATTCTCATTTACTTGCTTTGTAGCAGATGTTTGCTTATCTTTGCTTTCAGAAATAACAGTGCTTTCGGGAGTAGCAGTGTCATTCCCGTTGCCCTTATGGGTCTTATCAGTGTCCGTAGTATTGCTAAGGGTACTGTTTTTCTTTTCAAACATGGTAAGTAGCCATGTTTTCTTTTTATTATCCCATGTTAGTCGAACAGTTGCGTGATATTTTTCGCTCTCCAGCTGTACACGGTTATCTGTACGTGAAGTAACAACCATATTATCAAGAATTTCTTGCAAGTTAGAAATTACTTCAGGATGATACATTGATAGTTTAGCAAGTCCAAAGCCATCACTATGTGCAGTACCTGCCTTGCCCCAAACTAAATCAATATCACCAATATCTTTGTGGTGTAAAGCAGCAACAGCTTCACCATTTTTCTTTCTTAGCAAAAATTCTACAGCTTCCTTTGCTTTCCCCTTGAACTGGTCATATATAGGACCAAATTCTCCTTGTCCTATTGGTTGAGGCTCTGCACTGCTTTCTGCTTCAGTTCCTCCTTGATGGGTTTCTGGTCCATCGCTACTCTCAATAGGGTGCACCACCTTAACATCACCCTCTGTTTTCACAGAGGAGTATTCCTCAAGCGCTTGCGCATCGGCCAGTTTGCGCTCTTGCTTCGCATTGAGAAGTGCTTCATCGTGAATTTGCTTGATGCTGTTCCAGTAATCCATCTCGGCTTGTGCAGTCTGCAAGTTTTCTTGCCACTCGGCTTGCTTGCGCTTGTAGTCGGCAAACTTGCAGGTACCACGCTCGATGTAACCCACAGCCATTTCGCTACCAATAGCAATTATCTCGGGGTCTATACCCATGTTGAGCTGACCTAACTTAGCACGCAGACACTTCTTCAACTCCTCCATACGTGCGTCGCTCATAAGGTATTTATCCTCTCTTTTCTTCTGATTATCAGCACCTTTCTCGGTTTTTTTCTTTGGACTTTGAGGAAGATTTACTACCTTTGTCCTCGGAAGAAGATGGTGTAGTGGCATTCATGCGGGAGGGTGATGTTGTACCGCTTTGTGCTTCACCCTGCGATGCCTCACCACTTTCGGTAGATTGGTTAGCCGTAGTATGGCGGTTATACACCTCTCTTCTATTTCTACCGTAGGAAGTCTTAAATATTCCTGCGGTATTTATGTTATAATAAGTACCATCGCCCGACAACTCAACCATCAATGTGTTGTTATGACGGTCTGTTAGTTGGAGCATATAAGTTTGTTCTCCAGCGCGGTTTATTCCCTCTCTGATAACATCATAATGCCTTGCTACTTCCTCTATGAAAGCTACAACACTTGGATAGCCGGCGTTGCGGATTTCTTTGCCATGCCTTGCTTCGATATGCACTAATCCATAACCGGCATTGGTTTGCGGATTGGTGATAACACCCTCGCTAAGTAAGATAGGTGCAGGAGCAAGACCTGCCCACCTCATCATGTCCGCCATTGTCGCCCTTGATTTTGAGGTGGGAGGCGTGGTTGGCTGTTTAGGTGGTGCTCCTGCCATACTCCTCAATCTACTCACGGCCCCACCGCTTTGTGCTGTCACCCGCCTCTGTGGCTGTGGCTGTGGCTGTGGTTGCTTCGCCACTCTCGGCTGTGGAGTGGCTGTCCTCGCTGGCTGTGTGATGCCTATGTTTTGGTTAAACTGCGAAAAACTCTCGTTACCCGACTTTCCGAGCGTCTAAATATAAACTTGCCGATGCCATTTTCTTTCACGTATTTTTCACGTGTTGTACAACAAATTGCGTCACAAAGCAACTAAAAACAACAATGAGCAAAGGGGCGAAATCCCTTTGCTCATTGCCAAAACTTGCGGAGTGAGGGAGATTCGAACTCCCGATGCGCTTTCGGCGCATACACGCTTTCCAGGCGTGCCTCTTCAGCCACTCGAGCACCACTCCAATGGGTTATTGCGTTTGCAAAGATAATGATTTTTCGGCTATTCTATTAAAATTATGCTTATTTTTGTAGTCATGAATGGGTTGAAAGCCGAAAATATATTGCCCACCACTATTGATGAGCGTGATAGCCGATTGCAAGCCTTTGGCACCGAGGTGATGCAATGCCTGCCCTATGAGCCCAACGACAACCAAATCACACTGCTGGCCGCCTTTGCCCATTTCATGTTTTATGGCACAAACTCGGCTGTTTTTTTGCTCAATGGCTATGCCGGCACAGGCAAAACGTCGATGATTGGTGGCATTGTGAAGGCTTTGACGGGGCGAGGGGTGAAAACGGTGCTCATGGCCCCCACGGGGCGTGCTGCCAAGGTGTTTTCGGAATATTCGGGGCACACAGCCTACACGATTCACCGCAAAATTTATCGGCAAGACAGCTACTTGAGCGACAGTTTCACGCTGGCCGAGAACAAGCACACCCACACCATTTTCTTTGTTGATGAGGCTTCGATGATAGCCAACAGCAATAGCGAGAGTGGGGCTTTTGGGTCGGGGCGATTGCTCGACGACCTTGTGCGCTATGTGCAGAGTGGCAAGGATTGCCGCTTGGTGCTCATGGGCGACGGGGCGCAGTTGCCCCCTGTGGGGCAAAGTGCAAGCCCTGCTCTCGACGATGAAACGCTCAAGGGCTATGGCTTCACGGTGTATAGCGTGCATCTCAAGACCATCGCCCGGCAAGCCGCCCAATCGGGCATTTTGCACAACGCCACCATCTTGCGCAACACCATGGAGGAGGGTGCCATGAGTGAGCCACGGCTGGAGCTTAAGGCTTTTGACGACATCGAGGCCGTGACGGGCGAGTTCTTGCTCGAAAACATTGCCGATTGCTATGACACCGACGGCATGAGCGAGACCATCGTCATCACGCGCAGCAATCGCAGGGCAGCCATGTTTAACATGGGCATCAGGGGCAGTATCTTGTATCGCGAGGAGGTGCTCGTGAACGGCGACATGCTGCTGGTGTCAAAAAACAACTATTACTGGACTGCCGACTATGACAACATCGACTTCATTGCCAATGGCGACATCGTGAAGGTGATGAGAGTGTGGGGCGAGATTGAGTCGCGCTATGGCTTGCAATTTGCCAACGTCACCTTGCAATTTCCCGACCACAACAACCTTGAAGTCGACTCCAAAGTGATTATCGACACTCTCACCAGCGATGCCCCTGCACTCACTGCCGCTCAAAACGAGGCTCTATACAATGGCGTGATGGCCGAACTCACGGGCGACAAGCGCAGTCGCTACCGCGAGCTGAAAAAGAACCCCTATTTCAACGCCCTGCAAGTGAAGTTTGCCTATGCCGTGACGTGCCACAAGGCACAGGGTGGTGGCTGGCGCAACGTGTTTGTCGACATGGGAAGCATCATGCCCGACGTTCTCACCTCGCTCGATTTTTATCGCTGGTTCTATACCGCCATCACGCGCGCCCAAAAGCGCGTGTATCTAATCAACTGCCCTCTCCCAACCGACAACACCGACAACACATAGAGGGGAACTTGGCATGTGGCCCCAAAAAAAGAGTTGCAACACACAGTGTGTGCTGCAAGCTAAGTTCAATTAAGAAATGCAACTTTTGGCAATAAACAAAAGGAGCGAAAAA
>CAMYCE010000015.1 GCA_947254205.1 uncultured Prevotellaceae bacterium | reverse complement strand
TTTCGCTCCTTTTGTTTATTGCCAAAAGTTGCATTTCTTAATTGAACTTACGAAGATTCAAAACATACTTGTCATTAAGAGAATTAAAGGGAATTGATGGGAAGTGAGGGGAACGATAGGGGGTGTCCCTCCTCATGCCCATTCTTTTAGTCCCACAGATTTCACAGAATTATAAAAAAGATAATCAACTAATTATACGAATTTAACAAAGGAAATTGAGGGGGAAGTGCATGAGAGATTTTGCTTTGTCGCAATTTATGTGTAATTTCGCTTGCACTAAATTATGACACACAAGCAAAAAAGGCAACTCGACCCCAAAGTGAAAGAAAAGCACCGCCGCAACTGGTGGAGCTTCGCCCTGTTTGTGATGCTTGTGGTGCTGTGTGCAACTATTCACATGGTGCACAAGCCCACCAAGCACATTGATGCTGTTGAAGAAAAAAACAAAAAAACGGCTATCGAGCCTTTGCCTCCATCTCACCAAGTGGGTCCTCGCCTGCTCGATGTACCCCAAGCCGACAAATAGCACACACACACTCGTTATATCCTATTTTTGCACATCACACCTTTTTTTGGTTGTGGCTCAAGGTGAGCATGTCGGGTGGCACTGCTCCCCTTATCTCATTGACCAGCAACTGCACAAGACTGTGGCGCATGCAGTGCTTGCCCGTGAGCATCACAACACTGCGCGTGGGCACCGGCATGGCAAAAGGGCGCACAAGCTTGCGTTGCTCGGAGGAGAGTTGCAATGTGGCCAATTCGGGAATAAAGGTAATGCCCTTGCCACTTTCCACCATGCGCATGAAGGTCTCGATGCTACCCAAGCTATAGGCTTTTTTGCTGCTGGTTGCCGCCTTCAACTGGCAAAACTTAACCAACTGGTCACGAAAACAATGCCCCTCATCGAGCAACCACAAGTATTCGCCTGCCATGTCGCTCGACTTCACGCTTGTGGCCTCATAGAGGCGGTCGCTACTTGCCACATAGGCAAAAAATTGCTCATAGAATAGCGGTGTGGCTTGAAACTCCTGCATGTCGTCAAGCAGAGCCAAAATGCCTGCATCAATGTCGCCATGCTTGAGTGCCTGCTTGATGTGGGCGGTTTTCATCTCCACAATGCGCACATCAATTTGGGGACAACGCTCCATGAGCTGGGGGAAAAAACGGGGAATGAGATAGGGGGCAATGGTGGGAATGATGCCCACGATGAAGGTGCCCGATAGCGAGCGTTGCTCTTCTTGCACCACCTCTTTGAGTTTTTTTGCCTCAAGTAGCACCTGCCAAGCCTGCTCAATCACCGCCTTGCCTGCCGATGTGGTGGCTATGGGCTGTTGCTTGCGGTCAAAAATCTTCACGCCCAATTCCTCCTCCAGCTTTTGTATCATAGCACTCAGGGTGGGTTGGGTCACATTGCACGAGTCGGCAGCTTGGGCAAAGTGGCGATAGCGATTCACAGCCACTATATATTCCAGTTGTTGCAGTGTCATGGGAAAATCTATATTAATTATAATTAAGGTGCTACAAAGATAAGCCAAATAGCATGATTCTCCATGCACGCATCACACTTTTTTAATATAAAGCCACAATTACTCACAATCGCGAAATACCCTATTCACGGGGGTTCAAAGGTGGGTTATTGGTTTTATCTATATAGCAATAGTCTGTGTCTGTTGCGAACCAAAAAGAGACACACTACTTTTGTCATGTCGAAAGACAAGAACCAAGTTATTAATTTGAAAAACAGATCACACAATGAATACTATATCAATGCCAACGTTGCCCTATGCTTCCAATGCATTGGAACCAGTTATCGGCCAACAAACTATTGATTTCCACTATGGCAAGCACTTGCAAAACTATGTGAACACGCTCAATAGCCTCATCAGGGGCACTGAGCTTGAGGGCAAAAGCGTTGAAGAGATTGTGAAGATTGCGCCCGAAGGGCCAGTTTTTAACAACGCAGGTCAGGTATTGAACCACACGCTCTATTTCTTGCAGTTCAAAACGCCTGCACACAACAACACTCCCACTGGCAAAATTGCCGAACTCATCGCTCGCGACTTTGGTAGCTTCGATGAATTCAAGCAACAATTCTCACAAGCTGCCGCTACACTCTTTGGGTCGGGCTGGGCATGGCTCTCGCAAGATGCTGGAGGCAAACTCGTGATTAGCAAAGAAGCCAATGGCAGCAACCCCTTGCGAGGAGGAAACAACCCACTACTGGGCATCGATGTGTGGGAACACGCCTATTATCTCGACTTCCAGAACCGCCGCGTCGACCACATTGCCGCCACTTGGGACATTATCGACTGGAACGCTGTTGAAGGGCGTTTAAAATAAAAGCACACTCGCTATCATAATCAAGTAAACAAAATCAAGAAAATTCAAGTCAAGTTAATCAATTCATCAACACGTTAAAACACAACATTATGGAAACAATCATCAACGCACAGGCTCCCGAATTTAAGGTACAGGCTTTTCAAAACGGCGAATTCAAAACCGTGACAAGCGACGACATCAAAGGCAAATGGGCTATCTTTTTCTTCTACCCTGCCGATTTCACCTTTGTGTGCCCCACCGAGTTGGTAGACCTTGCCGAAAAATACGACCAGCTCAAAGCTATGGGCGTGGAGGTGTTCTCGGTGAGTTGCGACACCCACTTTGTGCACAAGGCATGGCACGATGCCAGCGACAGCATCAAGAAAATCAACTATGCCATGCTTGCCGACCCCTTGGCTGTGCTGAGCCGTGGCTTTGGAGTGTATAAAGAAGACGAGGGCTTGGCCTATCGCGGAACATTTGTAGTTGACCCCGAAGGCAAAATCAAGATTGCCGAAATTCAAGACAACAGCGTGGGTCGCAATGCCGACGAACTGGTGCGCAAGGTAGCTGCCGCTCAATTTGTGGCTTCACACCCGGGCGAAGTTTGCCCAGCCAAGTGGAAACAAGGAGCCGAAACCTTGAAACCCAGCATCGACCTCGTGGGCAAAATTTAATAGTAAGAGCTCAAACACACTTTTCACGAGAGTTCCCCTGCCACAGACTTTGCAAAAGTTTGAGCAAGCTGAGGGAACTCTTGTCTCATCTATATACCAACCTTCAAAAAAAAGATTGTAAAATGTTAGATCAAGATATACTCAACCAAGTGAGCAACGTGCTATCTTCGCTAAAAGCCAATTTCACACTTCAAGCCACCATCAACCATGGTCTTCCTCACAGCAAGGAGATGATCGACTTTATCAACGACTTTGCCAGCACCAGTGACAAACTCTCGACCCTTGTAGAGGAGAGCGATGAGCACAAGCTCCAATTCGTCCTGCTCAAAGAGGGGCAACCCACAGGCATAGGCTTCAGGGGCATTCCTGGTGGGCATGAGTTCACCTCGCTCTTGCTGGCAGTGCTCAATGCCGATGGGCAAGGCAAAAACCTGCCCGACGAGATGATAGCACAGCGCATCAAAGGCATCAAAGGCCCAGTCAAGCTCACCACCTATGTGTCGCTCACCTGCACCAATTGCCCCGAAGTGGTGCAATCGCTCAACCTTTTTGCCCTGTACAATCCTGCCATTGAGCATGAAATGGTTGATGGAGCCTTGTTTCAAGACGAGGTGAACGGGCTGGGCATTCAGGGAGTGCCGGCAGTTTACCTCAATGGCGAGATGTTGCACTCGGGCCGTGGCTCGCTGGGCGTGTTGTTGCAAAAACTGGAAGACACTGTGGGCAGCTCGGCAAGCGAGCAAGACATCCCCCCCATCGAGCGCAACTACGACGTGGTGGTGATGGGAGGAGGACCTGCTGGTGCATCGGCAGCCATTTACTCGGCACGCAAGGGGCTCAAAGTGGCTATTGTGGCCGAGCGTGTGGGAGGGCAGGTGAACGACACCGTGGGCATAGAAAATCTCATCTCGGTGCCATTCACCACAGGTGTTCAACTATCGGGCCACCTACGAGAGCACATCGACAGTTACTCTATCAACGTTTTTGAGCATCGACACATCGAGCGTGTTGATTTCTCAGGCAAGCTCAAGCACATCTTCACCCGTGGAGGCGAAGTTTTCACTGCTCCTGCCGTGATTGTTGCCACGGGTGCAAGCTGGCGCAAGTTGCAAGTCGACGACGAGGCCAAATATATTGGACATGGCGTGCATTTTTGCCCCCACTGCGACGGTCCATTCTACAAGGGCAAACGCGTGGCGGTGATTGGTGGCGGAAACTCGGGCGTGGAGGCCGCTATCGACTTGGCAGGCATTTGCGAGCACGTGACCCTGCTTGAGTTTGCCAACACGATGCGAGCCGACACTGTGTTGCAAAACAAATTGCACGCCATGCCCAACGTCGACATCTTGCTCTCGTCGCAAACTACAGCCGTGCTGGGCAATGGCGAGAAGGTCACAGCCCTGCGCGTGAAAGATCGCACCAGTGGCGAGGAACGCGACCTTGCACTCGATGGCGTGTTTGTGCAAATAGGACTATCGCCCAACAGCCAATTGCTGGAGGGGCAAGTAGAGCTATCGCCACGCCGAGAAATCATGATCGACGCAACGTGTCGCACCTCGGTAGCAGGCATCTATGCCGCCGGCGACGTCACCACTGTGCCCTACAAGCAAATTGTGGTGGCCATGGGCGAGGGTGCCAAGGCTGCACTCTCGGCATTTGACGACCGCATTAGAGGATTGCAACAATGAGTAGGCGCGATTAATAAATCATCACCCACACCAAAACAGCACTAAAAGAAGTTGCACCTTCGAGAGCATTAAAACAAAATGCTCTCATAGGCGCAACTTCACCTCCTTGAAAATATGAAAAAAAATGTTGTTTCTTAAAATTGCATGAGAAATAGCACCGTGTCTTGCTCCTTGGTCAGGTTGAGCTTGTGGCGCAACCGATTGCGCGACACCTCCACACTGCGCACCTCTTTGCCCGTGATGGCAGCAATCTCTTTGCTGGTCATGCCTTGACGCAACATGGCACACAGCTTGAGATCGTTGGTAGTGAGCTTGGGGTATTCTTTGAGCAGTTTCTTGAAGAAGGTGGGATTGGCTATCACAAAAGAGTCGTTGGTCATTGTTGCGCTATCGGCAAGATTGGCCTTGGTCCTGATTTTGCGCAACTCGGCAATGCTCTCTTTGTGGGTGGCATTCACCAAAAACTTTTGATATTCATCAAGGTCGTTGCGAGTTGTCTGCAAGAGCGATTCTACTCGTTGCAACTCCATAGTTGCCTTGGTGAGTTGGGTGTGCATTTCCTCGCGGTCGTTGATCATTTTTTTCAAGTCTTTCTTGCCTCGACGACTATTCAAGAAGGCGAGCAACACAAAAATGAACATGAGCGCCAAAATAGCCACCAAGCAGATGCGATAGCTCTTCAACACCTTTTTATAATACTTTGTGCTGGCATCGTTTTTGTCCATCTCATCGCGATAAAAGCGCGATGCCATGCCTCGCTTGGTGATGCCCAAGTCGCTCTTGTTGTCAAGGTCGAGACTATAGTTGAGCAGTGCAATCTCGGTGTCTTTGTCGCCTGTTGCATGACAAAACTCGATGTAACTTGCGATAATGAGTTGCCGGTCGATATAGTTGCACGACTTCAACATCGAGTAGGCCTTTTTATAATAGGCTGTAGCTTCGGCCACATGCCCCGTTTTCCACAACACGGCTGCATAGCGTTGATAGGTGATGGGCAAGTTTTTGGTGTTTTGAGATTTCTCGTAGTAGGCCTTCACCGCCAATATGTTTTTGGTGGCCATTGAGTATTCTTGCATGCGCGTGCAATCGTCAACCAAGTTGAGCTTCACGTGCATGGCAATTTCCTCTTGATTGTCGGGAATTTCATGAAGAGCCATGATGCGAAACTCCATTGCCTTTTCATATTGCCCTAAATTGCGATAACAGCTGGCAATGTTGTTGTAGTTGAAATAGAGGAAATTGTGATTGTATTTTTTGTTGATTTCAAGCGATTTTTTGTGCATCTTCAAGGCCTCGGCATAGCGTTGCTGAATATTATAGATTTGCCCTAAATTGTTGTAGATGAGTTGTTGCATCTCGTGCAACGAGTGAGTATTGGCCTCTTGCAAGAGTTGAAAATAGCGGTCGATGGCACGATCAAACATGCCAAGGTCGCCATTCGACTCACACTCATAGGTGCTGAGCATGATGAGTGTGGTGCGACGTATCTTTTCATCAATTATTACATCGGTGATGAGCGGTGAAGCCTTCTTGATATAGTTCATGATTTCACTATAGGCATGTTGCTTGCGCAACAACAGTGCCACCGTGTCCGACAGCATCATGAGCGTAGAATCACTTGCTTTGTAGTGCCTTTTTTTAATCAAATCGGTCATTCGCCCTATCTCGTCTGCCGTGTTCTTAGGCAATTTCTGTACCGATTGGCGATTTATTTCCAACAACTCTTTGATTTTTTGTTCTCTGGAATTGTGACAACTTAATTGCCCTATTGCCATGAACAATAGGCAACAGCAAAAGAGAACAAATAATATATATCGCTTTAGACTATTTTTAATCATAAGAATAAGAGATTATTGGTCTCACTCACAAAGATAGAACTTTTTCTTAACTATCTGTTTCAAAAAATATCAAAAAAACAATCAAAAAGCAGATTTAGGAGATAAACAACTGTTTGCTTGCAATTTACAAAAATTGTTGGGGTGATTTGTTGGGGTAGTTGGGTGCACATATCCCATTTTTTTACACTTTTTTGAAACCCATTAGTAGTTTTGTGACGCTTTCTTTGGCGAAGTCTCGATTTTGTGGACAAGCACACGGGGAGCAATTCAAAGTTAAAAAAACTTTCAACCATTAAAAATAAAAGGATATGAAAACCAAACTTCTACACACATTTGTTGCAAGTGCCGCCTGTGCTGCATTTGCAGTTGCTGCGGTAACAGTTCCGGCTTCAAAGGCTAAGCCTGCTCCCAAAGCTCCTGTTGCAGCTCAGGCTCCTGCCTTGAGTCCCGAAGAAGCAGTTTTTTTCACTGGCTTCAACAAGGAAGACGATTTTAATAAATTTAAGGTGATTGATGTCAATCACGACAACTCAACTTGGACGTGGAATGCCGATGCTTTAGACGGCAACCCACACACCCGCTACATGGCCAGCGACGACAACAATGGCGACGACTGGTTGCTCACACCCGAAATCAATCTTGAAAACGACAAGAGCTATATCTTGACATTTAAATATCGCCGTGGCTACAGCACCGAAAAAATGGCTGTGGCATGGGGACAAGGCGAAGACCCTGCTGCCTATGCAGTGATTGAAAAAGAAATTGAAATCGACAATCATGAATATAAAACCTACACAGCCGAAGTCACTCCCACACAGTCGGGAAAATTCCGCTTTGGTTTTCATGCAATTAGCGACAAGGGCACATTCTATATTGCCCTCGACGATATTAAGGTGGCTATAGGCTCCAAAACTACAGCCCCCGACTCGGTGAAGAATTTGACCATCACCCCCTATCAACAAGGCAAAATCAGCGCAACCATCACCATGACAACTCCCGGTGTTGATGGCAAAGGCAAAGCTATCGACAAGCTCACCAAGCTCGAAATCCTGCGCAACGACACCGTTGTTGAAACCATTCAAAACCCTGCTATCAATAGCCAAATCAGCAAAGAAGTGGCTGGAGGCAACTGTGGCATGAACAAATATGCAGCCATTGCCTACAACGAGAGTGGTGCCGGTCGCAAGGCCGAGGGCAAAGCCTATTTGGGCTACGACACCCCTGTGGCTCCCACCAATGCCAAGGTAATCGACAATGGCTCAACTCTCACAGTGAAATGGGATGCCGTTACATCTCAAAAAGGTATTCATGGTGGTTGGGTTGACCTCAAAAACCTGACCTACAACATCATGTGTCTCGACACAACCATTGCCACCGAATATGACGAAACCGAATTTATTGATGATGATGCCGAAATCAATGGCAGCAAAATTCAACTCAAGCAATATTTTGTGTCGGCAGTGACAGCCGCCGGTGAAAGCCCCAAAAGCCAAACCAACTGGATTAGTGTTGGTCGTCCATGGCAATTGCCCGTGATCGAGTCATTTTCATGGGGTCAATTCCAAATGCAAGGCTGGTGGAACCCACTGTTCACCAATCCACACTGGTCGGGCGACCGCTCCAAGAGCTATGACGACGATGGAGGTTGCGTGAGCTTTAAAATGCTCGCCGGCCAAACCTATGCCACCGGCAACATCAACTCTCACAAAATCACGATGAGAAATGTGCCCAAGCCCTATCTCTCGTTTGCAGTGTATGTGACTCCCGGTGCCAACAATCAACTCAAGGTGATTGCTTCAAAATTGCAAAGCGACAGCGTGCTGCTCACCACCGTTGATTTCACCGACAAAAAATATGACAAAGAAGGCTGGTATAAATTCAACATGCCCATCAACGACTTGAAAAATGTTGACAACTTTGTGCTCACTTTCCAAGCCATCACTCGCGACAAAGCTCCCATCTATCTCGACAACGTTGAAATCAAAGAACGCAAAGACAACGACCTTGCTGCCTCTATTGCAGTAGACAAATGGGTGAAAATTGGCAAAGACTTCCCCGTGACCGTGACTATCTCCAACGAGGGTGCTCTGCCCCAACCCGCCTACACCGTTGACCTCTACATGGACAACAAGAAAGTGGCCACTGCCGAAGGCAAAAACATTGGTGGCTCGGCTCTTGAAAGATTTAACTTCAACATCAAGGCCAGCGTGCAAAGCGCCGACTCTATTCAATTCTATGCAGTGGTGAACTGCCCCAACGACCAAGTTAAAAACAACAACACTTCCAAGACTTTGCTTGCCGAGATGGTTAAAAACTTGCATCTTGAACCTGTGGCCAACCTCGAAGGACAAGTTGACGGACAAGACGTGAAACTCTCGTGGTCGACTCCCGAGCAACCCGAAGTTGTTACCGAAAGCTTTGAAAAATATCGCCCATTCAGCATCAACTACTTGGGCGACTGGGATTTGGTTGACCAAGACCAAGCAGTGACCTATGCATTGAGCGAATATCACTTCCCACACGAGGGCGAACCCTATGCCTTTATCGTGTTTAACCCCGAATTGACCAACAAGCCTCTGCCCGTGTCTGAGAACCCCATGGTGAAACCTCACAGTGGCAACCAATTCTTGGCAGCATTCCCCGCGGTCAACAACCTCTTGACCGGCCTAAGAACTGCCAACAACGACTACCTCCTTTCAACCTTGCTCAATGGCAAGAAGCAGACAGTGAAATTCTGGGCTCGTTCAACTTTTGCCGACAATGGCAAGGGCATATCGCTCAAAGAAGCCTTCCGCGCCGGTGCTATCAAGCGAGTTGGTGAAAACGATTTCCAAGTTGACACCCTGATCAAGGTGCTCGATGTGCCTGCCGAATGGACAGAATACTCCATGGAGCTTGGTCCTGAATATGACATCTTCTTCATCAACTGCATCTCCGACAACAAGTTCATGTTCCAAATCGACGACATCACCTATGCTCCCAAGCCCTACACGCTGTTGAGCTACAACATTTATCGCGATGGCGAATTCTACAAGAACGTGACTGGCACCAACTTCACCGATGCCGGTGCAGGACAAGAAAAGCACTACTACGAAGTGAGCGTGCTCTACAAGGATAGCCCCGAACACAGCAATGGCGAGTCGAACCTGTCGAACAAATGGGGCACTCCCAACACGGGTGTAACCGACGTGAATGCAACCGACATCGAAATTACCGGTATGCAAGGCTATATCCACATCACCAAAGCAACAGGCAACCAAGTTGTGGTGTATAACGTGAATGGCCAAATCGTTGACAGCCGCATGGTGAACAACGAAGCCTACATTCCTGCAAGTGCCGGTGTGTATATCGTGAGAGTGGGTGCACAAGCCAAACGAATCATTGTTAAATAAATAAATTAATACCTAAGAAAAATGTTTAAGAAATCATTTATAGCATCGGCACTTTTATGTTGCAGTCTGGTAGCCTCGGCTGCACCTGCCAAGCCTGGCGTGTATCGCACTGTGAAGCTTGCCGATGGCACCGAAGTGAAGGTTGAATTGCGAGGCGATGAGAGATTTCACTTCTATGTTGACAGCGAAGGCAACAACTATGAGCAAACTCGCACTGGCGCTTTTAGGAGAGCCACGATAGGCGACCTAAACCTGCGCAAGGCCATGAGCAAGCGATTGAATAGTGCACGCACCACCCATGGTTTTGGCACACCAATCGACAAGAGCGTGTTTCAAGGCACTCGCAATGGCTTGATCATTTTGGTGAACTTTGCCGATGTGAAGTTCATGCCCGACAACAATTTGGAACTTTACAAAAACATTGCCAACAAAACGAACTTTAAGCACAAGAACTTCACCATGAGTGTGCAAGACTACTTCCACGCTCAAAGTTATGGCAAGTTCACGCTCGACTTTGATGTGGTGGGGCCCGTTGAAATGCCCTACACAGCCAGCTACTATGGCACCAACGACACTGCCGGCGAAGACATGCACGTGGGCGAAATGATCGCCGAGGCTTGCAAGCAGGCTCACGAGAAGCATGGCATCAATTTCAAGAAATATGACTGGAATGGCGATGGCAAGGTCGATCAAGTGTATGTAGTCTATGCCGGTAAAGGTGCTGCCGATAGTAGCGAGCCCAACGTGATTTGGCCACAATCGTGGACATTGCACGAGAGCGACTACAAGAAAACACTTGAATACGACGGTGTGACAATCGACCAATATGCCTGCAGCAACGAAATTGATGGCGAAGATCACATTGAGGGCATTGGCCTCATCTGCCATGAGTTTTCGCACTGCATGGGTTTCCCCGACACCTACGACATTAGCTACAACGGCAGCTATGGCATGGGCAACTGGGACTTGATGGACAATGGCAACTATCGTGGCGACGGCTTCACGCCTGTGGGCTACACTGCCTATGAGCGCATGATGTGTGGCTGGAACGAGCCCATTGTGCTCAAGGGCGACACTGCCATCAAGAACATCAAGCCCACCTCAGAGCAAGGCAACACCTATATCATTTACAACAAGGCTTATAAAGATGAATACTACTTGCTCGAATACCGCGACCAACTGGGCACCGACAAGTATATTCCCGCCCCTGGCATGCTCGTCACTCATGTCGACTTCAACAAGGTGGCTTGGGACAACAACATTGTGAACACCGTGGGCCACATCACCGACAATGGCAAACTCGTGATGGACAACTATCACCAACGCCTCACGCTCATTCACGCCGACAACGACGATGATAGCGAATATTGGAGCAAGATGACTAAAATCCACATGAAAAAAACCGAGACAACCGACCCATTCCCCTATGGCTACTGCGACAGTCTCACCAACCGCTCTATTCCTGCTGCCCGTCTTTACAACCCCAACTTGAATGGACGCAAGCAAATGAATGTGGCTATTCGACACATTGCACTCGACACTGCCAAGCACATCATGAGCTTTGACTTTGAAGACTTCTCAACCAAGGTGACAGAACTGGCCGACAATGAACTCTTTGTTGAAACCTTTAACTATTGCAACGCCAAGGGTGGCAATGACAATAACTGGAAAGGCACAGCTGGTGAGGGTGTGTTTGACCCCGACAACGAAGACTGGGAATGCGAAAAGAAAAAGGGCGGCAACAAGTGTGCCAAATTTGGTTCCAACCAAAAACCCGGTGTAGTGACCACTCCTCAATTCAATGTTCCCGGAACAGCAACATTCAAATTCAAGGCTGCGCCCTATGACAAAGACGGCACAGCACTCAAGCTGAGCGTGAATGGAGGCAAAATCGAGCCTGCCAACTTCAAACTTGAAAAAGGCAAGTGGACCGAATGCACTGCCACAATCACTGCCAATGGCCCTGTGACTGTGACTTTCACCCCCGAGAAACGCTTGTTCCTCGACGAAGTGTTTGCCACAGGCAATCGCCCCAAGGGCGACATCAACTGCGATGGTCTCGTGAATGCAGCCGACGTGACTGCCCTCACCAATCGCATTCTCAATCTCGAGAACTATCGCGACAAGGTGTGCGACCTCAATGGCGACAAGGTTGTGAATGTGAGCGACATCACAATTCTCACAGGCTTGATTGGTGGCAACAAATAAAAAAAAGCCAACACTCTATTCAATGTGAGTTAAGTTAAACCCCAATCGGTCATTAGGCCGCATGAAGATAATATTTTGGGCTTTTCTTCATCTTTGCCATTTATTTTGGTTCTTTTTGACTGCTTTTTCGGTTGTTTAGCCCGCTAAACGCCCTCAAAATCAATCAAAAACTCCTCAAAATAAATGGTCAAAATACCAAGAAACCTAATGCCCGATTTGGCTTAAAAAAAAGATGATTAAATAACTCTGGTTTACACAGGTGGGCAAAATGGAGTCTAACAGCAAAAAAACACTAATCATTTTGCTCCATCTGTGTATTTTTTTTCAAAAAAAACTAAATTGAAATGAACAATAAATTTACAACACTGGCAGTAGCAACGTTGATAGCTTCATCAACTCTTGCTCACGCTCAAAAGCCTGCACAACAACGCTTGGCAGGTGTTGAGCCTCTCAATCTCGCACTGCAGTTTAAAGCAGCACAAGGAGCAGGCAGCAAGGCCAGCTTCAAGCCCGTGAGCGACGAAGTGATTACTAAAGCGCCAGCCGGCACAGCCTTTGACAACGTGAATCGCAAAGGTCGTGGTTTCTTCAACTCCAAGCTCGGCATTCAGTTTGGCAATTTCACCTGCACACTGGCCGACTATGTGAAAGGCGATGATGGCAATGTGTATCTCAAAAACCCATATAGCCAAAAACGCACCAACAGCTTCTTGAAGCTCGAAAAATTGAATGGCGACACCCTCATTGCACGCATGCCACAAGCTATCAGCATCACCGAGAAAGGCAATAAAACCTATGCAATGAAGTTGAAACTCTATGTCACCAAAGACAAGAAATTTACCTATTTCCCCGATACTCTTGCCAACAACACTGTGAATAGCGACGTGAAATTTATCATGCGTGGCGACACAATCAAGCAATTGAGCGAGGGAGTAGATGCCAACACCTCATTGCCCACCTATATCTTGGGCGAAGTGAACGACAAAGCTCAATGGACAAGATTTGGCGACGATGATGTAGAATTCACGCTCATTCACGAGAAACTACACACCCTGCCACAAGGTGCTAAACTTGAAAAATATCAACTCAAGTTTGCCGACGACACTGTGCAAGGCAGCAAGCTCGTGCAAGTGGCCTTCATGGAAAATCAAGAGGTGTATGTTTCCAATCCTGCACTTGCCGGACTATGGATTAAGGGCACCATCAACAACGACAAAGCAGAATTTCCACTGCAATACATGGGTCGCAACGAGACCGAAAATTGCCACCAATACATGGTGCCTGCAACCTTTGTGCACCGCAGCAATGGCAATGACTACTCACCCAAGCAAATTCTGCAATTTGCCTTCGACAAGCAAGCGCGCACCATGACCACAACCGGCAAGGTGGCTTGGGTGCTCAATGCCGGCAAAGATGTGCTCTCGCCCAACAACAAGCTGAGTGTGTATGACACGCCACAACTCTACCCCTACACCGAAGCCTCGGCCACTCCTGTGCCTCCCGTGATTGTGGGTGCCATGCCCGACGACACTGGCATGGGCGGTAACATCTCGTTCACTATTAAGCACGAGGACACCAATGGCCAATATATCGATGAAAACAAACTCTTCTATGAAGTGTATTTCGATGACAAAACCGAGCCCTATGAGTTCCCAACCAACATGGGCACTTTGTCGCGCATTCCTGCCACCTATAAAGATTCAAAACAATTCTTCTTCTACTCGGGTGTGCACTACATTATCCAAATTCCAAAAAAATTCACCTATGTGGGCATGCGCACCATCTTCAATGGTGGCAACGTAGAGAAAATATCAGAAATGGCATGGTGGCCCAACAAGCCAGGCGCCATCAACAGCATTGCAAGCAACAAAACTGTGAAAGAGGTGGTTTACTATGACATCATGGGGCGCATTGTTCCCGCAACTGCCACTGGCATGCGCGTGAAGGTGACACGCTACACCGATGGCACCAAGACAACCGAAAAACTGATCAACTAATATAGCTTTATATATAAATTTTGGTGAGGAAAACAATCTCGTGCGAGATATATCGCCTCACAACATAATAGTACAGCAATACTATATAAAGTTTTAAAGATAGAACTGTTTCTTTTGGGAAACCGCAACAGCACAACCTGCTGTTGCGGTTTATTTATGTGCAAAAAAGAAACAATAACACGCTATGAGTGAGTACCGATGGAGACGATGCGTGCATCGTCTCTACTGAGCCCTGAAAGGGTGCGTGGATTTAATGAAATTGAGAGAAAACAATTAAGGGCAACTTGTTATTAAATAACAGGTTACCCTTGAATGCGGAGAGGACAAGATTCGAACTTGCGGTAGGGTTACCCCTACGGCAGTTTAGCAAACTGCTGGTTTCAGCCACTCACCCACCTCTCCAGTGCTTAGTGCTGAATTGCTTCATTAAGCGAGTGCAAAGTTAGGACTTTTTTTCATTCTTCCAAAACAAAATGAAAAAATTTATCGCATTGTGCAAAAGTTTCATGCATCAACATGGTTGTGTGGGCAAATTGGTGTATTTTTGCAACACAAGTAAAACCACATTGGAATCATGGCAAAACAAACAAAAAAATCAAAAGGCAACAACAGGCGCAAATGGCTCGTGGGCATGGCAATTGCCGTGCTCGTGATGGTGCTACCTTGTGCTTTCTACACCTTGAGTTCTGCTCCCAAAGATGCCACAATATATGTGCGCAAAGGCACAACCATGCAACAGTTGAGCGACTCCCTGAAGTTAAGACTTGACGAGGGTTTTGCCTCGCGAGTGATTGCCCTGCTACGTGTCACTGGCAGCAACATGGCAGAGCGTCATGGTGCATTTAAAATCCACGCAGGCGAGAGTGCCCTGCATGTCGCCCATCACCTGCGTAGTGGTGCCCCCAATGCCATCAAGTTCACCTTCAACAATGTGCGCACCAAAGACGAGTGGGTGAAACGTGCCGGCGAGCTCTACATGGTGGGGGCCGATGCCTTTAGAAACGCCCTCAACGACTCAGCCCTGTGTGCCCAATATGGCAAAACGCCCGACAACATCGTGAACCTGCTCATTCCCGACAGCTATGAATTTTACTGGGACGTCACACCCGAGCAAATGCTCGACAAGATGAAAAAATACTACGACCAGTTTTGGAACAGCACACGCCGTGCTCAAGCCAAAGCCCTTGGGCTCACCCCCGACGAGGTCGAAATCATTGCCTCGATAACCGAGGAAGAAACAGCCAAGGCCGACGAACGTGGCAAGGTGGGCCGGCTCTATATCAACCGATTCAAGAGCGGAATGCGCCTGCAAGCCGACCCCACAGTGAAATATGCCATAGGCGACTTCTCGATTAAGCGATTAACCCACGACATGTTGCAGACACAATCGCCCTACAACACCTATCGCGTGAACGGCTTGCCCCCCGGTCCCATCAGGTTGCCCGAGAAAAGCACAATCGATGCCATTTTGGGTAGTAAGCCTCACAGTTTCATCTATATGTGTGCCAAGAGCGATTTTTCGGGCTATCATGATTTCACAACCGACTATCAGGCACACCTGAACAATGCCCACAAGTATCAAGAAGCCCTCAACCATAGAGGCATCAAATAGCACACTCATTCACTCAAAAAAAACAAAACACTATCATGGGAAAAGAAGATGACGTGATGGTTCTCGCCAAATATGAGAGCGAAATCGAGGCCAACATTGTGAAAGGAATGCTCGAAGCGGCTGGTATCACCGCCGGCGTGATGGGCGACACTGTGGCCAACACCCTGCTCAAGCCTCTTGCCGGAGGCGAGTGGAAAGTGGTGGTGCGCCGACAAGACTTGCCACAAGCCCTGCAACTCCTCGAAACCAACCCCATCGACAATGCCGAGTAACCCTCTCAAGTGCCATGTTGCCACAACCAACGATGTGGCACACATTTGGAGCATTATTAACGCCGAAGTGCAAGTGATGGCACAAGCAGGGCGCACTCAATGGCAAAACGGCTACCCCAACCCCAGCATCATTGCCACCGACATTGAGCAAGGGGTGGGACGTGTGCTATTGCTACAAGAGCACGTGGTAGGCTATTGCGCCATCGTCTATTCGGGCGAGCCTTGCTACGACCACATCGAGGGAGGCAACTGGCTCACAACAAGCCACTCAAGCACTCCCTGCTACTCGGTGGTGCATCGCCTTGCCATCGACCCTACCTGCACAGGGCGCGGACTGGCCACCCAATTTCTCACCCTGCTCCTGCAAGAGACTGCCACGCACGGGTGCAAGAGCATGCGCATCGACACCAATCACGACAACGTGCAGATGTTGCACATTTTGCCCCATTTGGGTTTCACTCGCTGTGGCAACGTGATGCTTGCCGATGGCCCACGCATCGCCTTTGAGCGAAGGGTGCCTTAACAATCATTCCTGTTTTTGCCCCATTATAAGTTTTGTTTTTAGTGGCAAAAATCCTACCTTTGCACCTACTTTAAAACAAAAGAAAAAACAAATCATGAAAAAAATCATTCTTCCGCTCATTGCCACCATGGCAATAGCGCAAGCAAGTGCCGACAAGCGTGCTTTTACCATACAAGATGCCTATCGCGTGCAGGCCGTGAACGGCTTGGCTCTAAGCCCCGATGGCAAAACTCTCGCCTTCAACGTCAATAAGCAAAACTTGAAGGAGCACAAGTCGGGCAACACCATTCATCTCATGTCGCTCGGCAAGGGGCAACCCACTTTCAAGCCCATGCTCGAAGGCAAGTGCAGCAACGCCCAATATAGTGCCGATGGCAAGTGGATCTACTATGATGGCACTGGCACAACACTGGCGCAAGATGGCAAAGAAGTGAAAACTCCACAAACTTTTCGCTACAACACCGCCACAGGTGCTACCGAACAGGTCACCCACTACGAGTTGGGGGTGAGCGGTGCCAAGCTCAGCCCCGATGGCAACCTGCTGGTGTTTGCAGCCGACGTTTACCCCGACTTGGGTGGAGCCAACCCCAAGGCCAACGCCGAGCGCATCAAGAAAAAGACCGAAGGCCCCGTGCAAGGGCACATTGCCGACAAATTGCTCTATCGCCATTGGACCGACTATAGCGACGGACGCTACACCCACCTCATCGTGTATAACCTCACCACCAAGACCTATACCGATGTCACCCCGGGTGAGTATATGAGCCCTGCCTTTGGCAACACCTTTGCCATTTCGAGCGACAGCAAGGAAATATGCTACGTGTCCAACCACACCTCACACCCCGAAGCCAACACCGATTGCAACCTCTATACAGTGCCCGTGACCGGTGGCGAAATCAAGTGCCTCACAGCCGAAAACGAGGCATGGGACGGCGACCCTGTGTATTCGCCCGACGGCAAGTGGATTGCCTATCGCACCCAGCGTGTGCCCAGCTTTGAGAGCGACCGCTTTAGGCTCGCCCTCTACAACCGTGCTACCGGCGAGAAAACTGTGCTCACCGAGAGCATCAACAATTGGGTGGAAAATGTGAAGTGGGCCGACAACAGCCAAAGCCTCTATTTCACCGTTCAAGAATTGGGCGTGGTGCCCCTCTACAGCATCAATCTCAAAAACAACAAAATTCAAAAACTCATCACAGGCCGTGCCCTCCATGCCTATCAGCCGGGCAAAGATGGCTATATCTATTACACCTATTCAACCACAGGCAAGCCCAATGCCCTCTATCGCAGCAAAGATGGCAAGAAGGAGCAACAACTCACCTTCTTGAACCAAGAGCTTGAAGATGAAGTGGATTTTCGTCCCAGCGAGTCGATGTGGGTTGAAGGTGCAGGTGGCGACAAGGTACAGGTGTTTATCGTGAAGCCTCACGACTTCGACCCCAACAAGAAATATCCTCTCGTGATCAATGTGCATGGTGGCCCACAAATGCAATGGATGAACAGCTATCGTGCCGATTGGCAGGTTTATCCCGGCGCAGGCTATGTGGTGGCCTACCCCAACCCTCACGGCTCCACAGGCTATGGCCAAGAGTTCACCGACAAAATTTCAGGCGACTGGGGTGGCTCGCCCTATGAAGACGTGATGAAAGTGACCGATGCTTTGAGCAAGTTGCCCTATGTCGATGCCAATCGCATGGGAGCCATGGGCTGGAGCTATGGTGGCTATTTCATGAACTGGTTGCAAGGGCACGAGCACCCCTTCAAGTGCCTGGCCTCGATGATGAGCCTCTATGACATGCGCTCAATGTGGGGCACTACCGAGGAGTTGTGGTTTGCCAACTTTGAGTTCAAGGGACAGCCTTGGAACTCTGAATTATACAAAAAATGGTCGCCATCGGAGTATGTAAAGAATTTCAAGACTCCCACCCTCGTCATCACCGGCGAGCGCGACTATCGCGTGAGCTACACCCAAAGCGTGCAATACTTCAACGTGCTGCAAACTCTGGGCATTCCCTCACGCCTCATCATCTTCAGCAACGATGGCCACTGGCCCGACAACATGACCTCGATGCCCGTTTACTACAATGCTCACCTTGAGTGGTTCCACAAGTATCTGGGCGGAGACCCTGCGCCATGGGATTCTGAAAAAATGATGAACAACGAAGTAGAATACTAATTACACCTTCTAATACCGATCCAAGTGGGGGCATGTTGCAAAACACGCCCCCATTCTTGTATCTCCCACACCAAAGGTCTATGCCAAGATGATTAAAACAACCATCATGGTGCCGATGAGCACCTTCCAAAATTCTGAATTTGTCATGATTGAATAGTCTTTAAAAAGTCTTGATACTTTGCTGTGAGCTGGGCTGGCGACATACCTATCATGGCCAACTTGCTGAACACATCGTGCAACTCGCCCTGAAGCAACTGGGCACGACGCATTTCGAGTATTACCTCGCGAGCACCGGTGGCAACAAAATAGCCCAAGCCACGGCGGGTGTAAATAATTTCCTTGTTTTGCAGGAATTCATAGGAGCGAGCCACCGTGTTGGCGTTTACCTCAAGCGATGCCGCCGTTTCTCTCACCGATGGCACTTTGCCATCGACCACCAATTCACCACTCAACACGCGATCGCAAATGTGGTCGGCGATTTGCAAATAAATAGCTTTATTGTCTTTGAAGTTCATAACCAAGAGTTTGAAATCACGTCTTTACGGCGATAAATCACATAGGAAGCAACCACATACAAGACAGTGAGAATGAGATAAACGACTTTTAACACAGCAACAACCATCTCAATATTTTTGACAAGATACTCCATGATAGCTACGGAGTCTTTCAAAAATAAAAAAGAGAAAGCAAACATGAAAACCATTTGAATAACATAGGTAGCAGCAAGTGTTTTCAAGAATGACAACTTGGGCCACAACGCAGCACCCAACATGTAGAGAGCGAAAGAAAACAGAATCCAAACGATGAGTGTGAACGACGAAAGCATTTCTCCAAAATTATTGGAAAATGGCCAAATTCTCAATTTTTCAACATCAAAAACACCCGTCACAAAATTAATGGGTGGCACAATATTGCTCTCTCCCACAAAAATATTCATCAAGGCAATGCGAACAAGGTCGGCCAACTGAGCACAAACAAAAAAAGCCACAATGCCACCCACCAAGTAGATGGTTAATTGAACCAAGAATTTTTCAAGCACCGAAGCGGGCGACATCAAGTGATTCACACGTTCGGTCTTATCTCTCAATCCATTAAACATCAACGAAGCAAAAACTGAGACAACAATTCCAAACACACCCAACACCCAACACAATGCAATAGCACTTTGTTTCTCAATGGGGAGAATGGAATTGCGAAACAGTATATTGCCGAAAAACATGAGAATCGACAAGCCCGAAAAGAGGCTCAAAACCACGATGAGCAACTGTTTTTTATTCTCAACCAACTCTTTTTTTAGCGTTAACACATATCGGTTGAAATCGAAAGTTTGATTAGTCATAGCGAAGTCCTCCTTTAAGATTGTTTTGTGGTGAAAATTTCGGTGATTTTATCGGGATTGCACTGTGTGGCATTAAACAGCATCTCCAAGTCGATCATGGTCTCCTCGCCTCCATCATTGGGCTCTACCACCATTTGACCATTGATGCCCGGTTGAGCATACAGGGCATGTGAAGCATCGCTGTTGATGCGGAAGGCCAATCGCTGCGAAATCTCGGCAACACTGGCATTGAGCAACACACGGCTGCGGTCGACAATGAGAATATGGTCGAGAATTGAGTCGACATCGCGCACTTGATGGGTGCTGATTATCACCGTCTTGTCGTCGCTCATGCTTTGTGCCATCACTTTGCGAAACTGGCTCTTGCTGGGAATATCAAGGCCATTGGTGGGCTCGTCCATCACGAGCACTGCCGTGTTGGTGGCAAAGGCAAAGGCCATAAACACCTTTTTCTTTTGGCCCATCGACAGAGATTTAAGCCTCATCGACGACTCCATTTCAAAAATTTCGAGATAGCGACTCAAGTCCTCATAGCTAAACTTGGGGTAGAAAGGAGCATTGTTTTTCACCAACCCATCGAGAGTGAGGTCGGGCAACTGAAATTCTTCGGGCACAAGAAACAGGTCTTGCAACGTGATGGGCAGACGACGACGCACATCGATGCCTTCGAGTCTCACGCTACCGCTTGCAGGTGTGAGCAAGCCACACATCAAGTAAACGAGCGTGCTCTTGCCCGCACCATTCTTGCCCAGCAGGCCATAAATGCTTCCTGGCGCAAAGTCGAGCGAAAAGTTATCAAAAAGCTGAATCTTGGGCTTGCGATAACCGAAACTGAGATTTTTAATTTGCAACATAATCAAAGAATAATTTTTAGAATTTTAACTCCGTATTAGTGTGCTACTAAAATAGTACACTACAAATATAAGCACTTTTTCCAATACACCAAACTTTTCACAACAAAAATTGCGCTCCCCTGCTATAGTAGAGCGCAATTATGATTTATTCTCAAAAAAATGGGCTTACTACAGGTTGAGAGTAAGCTCAACGGGGCAGTGGTCGCTACCAAACACCTCGTTGTGAATTTTAGCCCCCTCCATTTGACTGGCAAGTCGCTGTGACACCAAGAAATAGTCGATGCGCCACCCTGCATTTTTCTCGCGGGCCTTGAAGCGGTAGCTCCACCACGAGTAGGCTCCCTCAAGGTCGGGATAGAAGTGACGAAAACTATCGACAAATCCGGCATTGAGCAATGTCGTCATCTTGTCGCGCTCCTCTTGCGTGAAACCTGCATTGCGTCGATTGCTTTTAGGATTTTTGAGGTCGATTTCTTCATGTGCCACATTCAAGTCGCCACACACAATCACCGGCTTGTGTGCATCGAGATTGAGCAGATAGGCCCTGAAGTCGTCTTCCCACCGCATGCGATAGTCAAGCCGTCGCAACTCGTCTTGACTGTTGGGCACATACACACACACGAGATAGAACTTCTCCATTTCGAGCGTCACAATGCGCCCCTCATGGTCATGCTCGTCAATGGCCATGCCCCGTGTCACCTTCAACGGCTTGTGACGGGTGAAAATGGCAGTGCCACTATACCCCTTTTTCTCGGCATAGTTCCAATAGCTCTCATAGCCCTCAAAAGCCAAATCGAGTTGTCCTGCCTGCATCTTGGTTTCTTGCAAGCAAAAGAAATCGGCATCGAGCTTGGCAAACGACTCTTTGAAGTCTTTGCCCACCACGGCACGCAGGCCGTTCACATTCCAAGATATAAATTTCAGCATAGTCATTATTGTGAGATATTAGAGGGTTCTGCATCGTTGTGCTCTTTGAATTGTGCTTCAAATTGGGCACGTTCGATTTTGCGCGCCTTCAGCGAGAGCACTATGGCAACAATCAAAGCCACCAAAGCCAAAACAAGCCCCACAATCAACGCCCACTCGGGCAACTGTCCATGAGAGCCAAAATAGAGAATTCCTCCTGCAAGCCCAATGCTCACAAAGTCGGCAATGAGTGCACGTTTTCTTAAGAGTTTATAATTCATATCAAGACATTTTTTTTTAATAGCAATTAAAAGCCAATAGCTCACCAAAACTTGTTGAGCTGCTGGTTGTATTCAAATCCAGCTTCGGCCAATCGGGCTACAAGGCTGCAACGGTCAACACCGAGCGAAGCACACAACTCGTCGAGCGACTCATAGTTGTCGCGCAACTGTGTGTTGATGTAGCTCAACAGCATGAAGGGGTCTTGTGGCAAATTTTCCATTTCTAAATAATGATTATCCACCTCAAAGATAAGGCAAAATAGTTGCAATCACAACAACCCCACCCCAATTCTCTCGCTTTTGAGCCCTCAATGAGCTACATCGACACATAGCTCCCCTCAAGGTTGTTTTGCAGAGAAAAGTAGGAATGTGTAATTTTGCACAGTGATTATGACAAACAACTTGTTTCACACATTTGAACTCGACACTCAGGGCATTGCACTGCCACAGCGGTTCACCTATCCATTTCGATACACCCCTCACCCCCTGTGCCTGCTGGCCGTGGAGCAAGTGAGCCGGCACATCGAGCTAATGGGCGAGTGGAAAACCCAACTAAGCCAAGGCAAAATGCTGGGAGTGCTGGTAGCACAAGATGCCGAGGGCACACTGGGCTACCTCGCCGCCTTTTCGGGTGGTGTGGCTGGTAGCAATCGTCACCCCTACTTTGTGCCTCCCATCTACGACCTGTTGCAACCCAATGGCGAGTTCAAGCAAGGCGAGGCGCTCATCACTGCCCTCAATCATCGCATTGCCACCTTGCAACAATCGCCACAACTCAAGCTGTTGAAAGTCCGGCTGGCACAAGCAGTGGCCCTGCACAGCAAGGAGCAAGAAAGCTATCGCCATGCCATGGCACAAGCCAAGTTGCAACGCAACAGCCTGCGCAACAACGGCACGCTCAACGCCACCCAGCAACAACAACTCACCCGCGAGAGCCAATTTCAAAAAGCCGAACTCAAGCGCATGAAGAAACGCCATGCCGAGCAAGAACGTGTCACTGAGCAAGCCCTTGCCACCATCGTGGCCGAAATTGATGCCCTCAAAACAGAACGGCGGCTCAAGTCGGAGCGATTGCAGGAGCGCATCTATCGCCTTTTTCGCGTGAACAATGCACGAGGTGAAGAAAAAGACCTCATCGAGGTGTTTCACCACTACTTCAATCATCACAACATCACAGCCAGTCTTCCCCCGTCGGGATCGGGCGAGTGCTGCGCCCCCAAGTTGTTGCAATGTGCCTATGAGCACCATTTAACCCCCCTGTGCATGGCCGAGTTTTGGTGGGGCAAATCGCCTGTGGGCGAAATCAGGCATCATGGCCACTACTACCCTGCCTGCGACAGCAAGTGCAAGCCCTTGTTGTCGTTCATGTTGCAAGGTCTTGATGTAGAGCCCAACCCGCTTGCCTCTCCACAAGAGCCTGCAATGCAACCTCTCAACATTGTCTATGAAGACGAGTGGTTGATAGCCATCGACAAACCTGCAGGCCTGCTCACCGTGTCCGGCAAGCAACACAACGATTGCTTGCAAGCACGCTTGCGCCAGCACTGCCCCACTGCCATGGTGGTGCATCGCCTCGACATGGACACCAGTGGACTGGTGTTGGCAGCCAAAGACATGGCGACCTATAAACTGATGCAGGCACAATTTGCCAATCACAGCATCACAAAATGCTACATCGCCTTGCTCGATGGCATGGTGCCACAAGGTCAAGGCACAGTGTCGCTCCCCTTGCGAGCCGACATCGACAACCGTCCGCGCCAACTCGTCGACCCCATTCACGGCAAAGTGGCCATCACCCACTACAAGGTGATTGAACACCAAGCAGGGCACACACGCATGGCCTTCACCCCCGTGACAGGGCGCACCCACCAGTTGCGAGTGCATGCCTCATCGCCCCAAGGGCTCAACTGCCCCATCGTGGGCGACATGCTCTATGGCAAAGCCCACAACAGGCTACATCTGCATGCCCAAAGCCTCACCTTCACCCACCCCATCACAAAAGAGCCCATCACCCTCACCACCCCGGTTCCCTTCTAAAACAGTATTTTTGGAAAGGGAAGTGAAAAAGGGAAATGAGGGGGGAAGTGAAAGAGCCAATAGAGAGGGTCCGTTAAAAGACCATCAATTCACAAATAAAACAAAAGGGGGAGTGAAAAGTTTTTTTGGGGAGAGACAATCCCTATCGTCCCTTTCACTCCCCTCTCACTCCCCTTTCACAAAGTAGCAAAACCTACGGCTCGCATAGATTTTGCCACTTGTGGCACCTCTAAAGTGCTTTTTTTTATTATGCCTTAGCGTCGATGCCCTGTCACTGTTGTTGAACCACTCGATGAGTTGCTATTGCGCGACGATGATTGCTGGCTCGACTGCACCGAGCGCGAGGGTTGTGGTTGAGGGGCGGAGTAGTTGGTACTACTGCCCTGCGAGGTTGTGGCACGGCGAGGTGGAGTGCTGTTCACGTTGGAATTGGAATTGCCACGCTCGGCGCTGCGATATTCAACATTGGGGGTTGTGGCCTTGCCCACATTCACACTGCCATTATAGCGTGCATTAACGCCTCCACTGTTGCCGGGACGGCGAGCCGGTCCTCCGCTACGTTCATAGTCGCCACTGTGATAGTTGGGTTGACCACCACTATTGGCCACTGCGTTGCCCGGGCGACGACCATTGCCACCTCGATTGCCATAGCCATTGTTGTCATTGCCATTGGGCCTGCGACCTTGCACGGGGCCACGATTCACTGCACGATTGTCGCGCCTGTTGCTGTAGTAGCTGTCGTTATAGTATTGGTCGCCATAGTAGCCGTCGTTGTAGCCATAGCCATAGCGGTCGCCCGGGAAGTTGCGAGCACGGCGCACATAGTAGCGATCGCCCTCATAGTAGGGCATATAGTAGTAGTTGTTGTAGTAATAATAGGTTTGACCTCCATAGGTGTAGGGAGTGCCATAGGCAACAACTTCGTCATAGCCGGGAGTGCTATAAAGCAAACTGCACGAAGAGGCTCCCATCATGAGGGCAATGCCTGCCAGCAATATATATCCAAAGCTTCTCATCGTTGTGTAGTGTTTAAAAATTAATTGACTGCGTTTATCTTTGTTATTTAGATACCAAAAAAGTGATAAAGTTTAATGGCACATGGTGTTTTTGTGCAATAACTCTAATAATTTATTCTCGGCCTCGTGAGGCGTGCACCACACAATCGAGGGGTCGCGTGCCAACCACGTGAGTTGCTTTTTGGCATAGACACGTGTGTTTTTCTTGATGCGCTCACAGGCTGTTGTGAAATCCATGATGCCATCAAAATGGGCAAACATCTCCTTGTAGCCCACTGTGTTGAGTGCATTGAGGTGGCGCAGGTGTAGCACATTGCGTGCCTCCTGCTCCAACCCCATGGCTATCATGGAGTCGACACGGCTGTTGATGCGGTCAAACAGCAGGGGGCGGTTGATATTGAGCCCCATTTTCACGATGTTGAAAGGGCGAGGCTTGACGGTGCCTGTGCGCAACGAGGAGTAGGTGCTACCCGTCTGCCGGCACATTTCAATGGCATGCACCACTCGCTTGGGGTTGTGCTTGTCGACAATAGCATAGTATTGCGGGTCAAGCTCTTGCAAAATGGCAAGCATGCGTTCCAGCCCCACTTCCATGTATTCACGCTTGGTGGCCGCACGCACCTCGGCACTCACATCGGGCATCGAGTCGATGCCCTTGCACACTGCGTCGACATACATCATCGACCCGCCACACATCACGGCATAGTCACTGCCCGTCCACAAGCGTGGCAACAGCTCCATCACATCGGTCTCAAACTGTGCTGCGCTGTAATAGTCGGTAAGCTCCTTGAATTGCACAAAGTGATGCTTCGCCAGTGCTTGCTCGCTTGCAGTGGGCGCTGCCGTGCCAATGGGAATGCCCTTGAAAATCTGCCGTGAGTCGGCATTGATGATTTCGCACCCCAATCGCTGAGCCACGGCTATAGCAGTAGCCGTCTTACCCACCCCTGTGGGGCCGGTGATCACAACGAGGGTTTTGGGCTTGGTTGTCATGGCTCGTTACTATTCCTCGCTCATTCAAGCACGATTTTGCAATCGTCGAGCGAGAGCACGCGTGCCAACGACTCCACTCGGTAGCCCTTGTCGCGCAAGTAGTCACCACCATGCTGAAACACCTTTTCGATAATGAAGCCAAAACCTGCAATTTGCGCTCCTGCCTGCCGGCACAAGTCTTCAAGCCCCTTGGAGGCATTGCCAAAGGCGAGGAAGTCGTCGATAATGACCACTCGGTCGCCACTATTGAGGAAATCGCTACTGATGCACACCGTGTAGTCCCTGTCTTTGGTAAAAGAGTGAACCGTGGTAGTGAGCATGTTGTGCATGGTTTTGGGCTGTTTTTTCTTGACAAAAACCACAGGCAAGTGCATTTCAAAGCCCATCATGATGGCCGGCGCGATGCCACTGGCCTCGATAGTCACAATTTTATTGACACCGCTATCCTTGAAACGCTTGCTAAACTCGTTGCCAATGTTGCGCATCAAGTCGGGGTCCATTTGGTGGTTGATGAAACTGTCCACTTTCAAAATGCCACCTTCATAGCATTTGCCATCTTGCATGATGCGCTCCTTGAGTAAAGTAAATTCTTTCATGTTGTGAATAATCTTTTGTCAAAATTACCCATTTTTCATGAAACAATATCTACTTCATGCTCAAAAACCACTCAAAATGTGCTATCACGAGCTATTCTTTTTTATATCACCCAATCATTTTGCAACGATTGTTGCATAATCGTGATTTATGGGTTACTTTTGTTGTGGTATAAACGTTTCACACTGCTCAAAACATGGAGACAACACTCGAACGCAAAAAATATGACCTCGACCGCGTGGTGCGGCTGGTGCTCACCGTGATTGTTGTGCTGGGCGCAATCTACATTGTCAACTACCTGAGTGGAGTTTTACTGCCCTTCTTGGTGGGTTGTCTGCTCGCCTACATGCTTGAGCCTGTGAACAAGTTTATCATGCGCGCCCTGCATGTGAAGGGGCGCATGTTGCCTGCCATCATCACCATGCTCTTGTTTTTGGGCGCGATATTTCTTGTTTTTAGGTTTTTGGTGCCCTATCTCATCAACGAGTTTACCGAAATGGGCAAGCTGTTGAGCAACTATGCCCAACACGAAATACACATCAAGGGCTTGCCGCGCGAGGTGCAACACTTTGCCGACCAATACCTGAACTTTGAAGCTATTGCCGGCCTGTTCTCGCAAGAAGAATGGACCAAGATTGCCGACAACGTGATGAAGGGCACATGGTCGGTGCTGGGTGGCACATTTAGCGTGGTGGCGGCCGTGGCATCGTGGTTGCTCACATTGCTCTACATGTTTTTTGTGATGATGGACTACGACAAAATTTCGCGTGCCTTTAAGGGGGCTGTGCCCGTGAAATATCGCAAAATGGCGTTGCGCATCTTCAACGACGTGACCGGCACCACAAGCCGATACTTCAGGGGGCAGGCATTGGTGTCGCTCTTTGTGGGCATCATCTTTGCCATCGAGTTTCAAATCATCGGCTTGCCCATGGCAGTGGTGTTTGGCCTCTCGATTGGCGTGATGAACATGGTGCCCTACCTGCAACTCATTTCCATTCCCATCGCCGCCTTCTTGTGCCTTGTGCAGTCGGTAGCCACGGGTTGCGCCTTTTGGCCCTTGTTTGGCTGGGTGTTTCTTGCCTATTGCGTGTGCCAGCTCATTCAAGACATGGTGCTCATTCCCACCATCATGAAGCAACAAATGGGGTTGCGCCCTGCCATCATCTTCCTTGCTCTCTCGATTTGGAGCTATGTGCTGGGCTTTATAGGGCTCATCATTGCCCTGCCTCTCACCACGCTCATCATCTCCTATTATAGCGAGTTTGTGTTGCACGTCCCCAACCCCTTGCACAACCAAAAAGAGAAAAAGAACTCAAAATAATATATATTCATTTAAATTTCACAAAAAAACTACACTACAATGAAAACAGCACTTAGCACCAATCAGGCTCCTGCAGCCATTGGCCCCTACAGCCAAGCCATCGAAAGCAACGGCATGATTTTTCTTTCGGGACAACTTCCCATCGACCCTGCAACCGGTGCATTTCCCGAAGGTGGCATCAAGGAGCAAACCCGCCAATCACTGCTCAACGCCCAAGCAATCTTGAAGAGCGCAGGTCTTGACCTCAACAATGTGGTGAAAACAACCGTGTTGCTCTCCGACATTGCCAACTTTGGCCCCATGAACGAAGTTTACAGCCAATTCTTTGGCGAGCCATTCCCAGCCCGCTCGGCATTTGCAGTGCGCGACCTGCCCAAGGGTGCCCTCGTTGAAATCGAGTGCATCGCCACCCGCTAAACCCTACCAGTCAACACAATACAAAAGCAGTAGGAAGCAAGCCTAACACTTGCTCTCTACTGTTTTTTTTTAGGGGGATATAACAAGTTAATAGTAGATGATGCTGCGATTCACGGTTCTTGACTTATTGCCGGCGGAAGTTTCGGTGTATCGAGTAACGTTGCCTTGAGCATCAATTTCATAACCAGAATAGAGCGTGCTCGTGCTCTTGGTCGATGACTGTTTTTCTTTGACGTTGCCATCTTTATCCTTATCCTGCCCAATGGTGCAGGTGTTCTTTTCAACCTTTTCCCACAAGCCTTGGGCGTTGAAAGTGAACGTGGTGCAGGTGCTGTCGACACTGTGCTCATAGCGATTGTCACGCTCCTTGATTTCCTCGATTCTCACGATCCGGCCATTGGGGTTATAGGCATAGCGAGTGGTGCGCGTCATTTGGCTCGATGGCATGTCTTGGCAACTGGTCACTCGGCCTTGCTCATTGAAAATGTAGATGCGTTTGGGGAAATCGCTATTGCCAAGGGTTGCCTTGACTTGGCGTGAGGCAAAGTCGTAGGTAAAACTCACTTCCTCCTTGTTGCCGTCTTCCTTGGTTATCCTTTTCAAGGGGTTGCCTTGCTCATCGGGCGTGATGGTGATGCTACTCTTGTAGCCATTGTCCACATATTCCTTTTTCACGGCATGGCCCTGCTTGTTATATTTAAACCGGCTGTATTTGGGCACTTTGCCATCGTTGATGTCTGAGATTTTCACAACGCGCCCCTCTTTGTCAAAATCAATTTTCACGCTCCAAGCTCCGCCACTATTTTGCGTGATGCTCTTGATGCCTCCCGTCACGGGCTTTCCGCAACAAGAAATGATGTGGTCGTCAATGTCTTTAGGAAATGACAGCTTAATTGCAGCTTCGCCTGCCCCCCACGCTGTGCAAGAGCACATCAGGCTAAGAGCACAGAACAGAGCACGAAATTGTTGAGTATTGATTTTCATTGAGTTACATATGGTAAATTAGTATTTTGTGAATATGGGTGAACATTTAATGACCATTTCCCTCCTTTTAACCCCAATCGGTCATTAGGTTTCTTTGTATTTGACAATTTATTTTGAGTAATTTTTGATTGATTTTGAGGGCGTTTAGCGG
>CAMYCE010000014.1 GCA_947254205.1 uncultured Prevotellaceae bacterium | reverse complement strand
GGCTACAAGGTTGGGCTCTACACCTCGCCCCACATTGTCGACTTTAGGGAACGCATCAAGGTGAACGGCAAAATGATGCCCAAAGAAAAAGTAACAGAGTTTATGGCCAAATATTTTGCCATGGGCTATGAAGGACACCCCACCTTTTTTGAGCTCACCTCTACCATGGCCATGGACTACTTTAGGCAATGTGCAGTTGATTATGCCGTGATTGAAGTGGGACTGGGAGGCCGACTCGACAGCACCAACATCATTGCCCCCGTGTTGAGCATCATCACCAACATCTCGCTCGACCACACTCAATTTTTGGGCAACACGCTCACCGAAATTGCTGGCGAAAAGGCTGGAATCATTAAGCAAGAAGTGCCCGTGGTGATTGGCGAAGCACAAGGCGAGGTGAGGGCCGTGTTTGAAGCCCAAGCAAGAGCAACCCACTCCCCCATCGTGTTTGCTCAAGACATGCCACAAGTGATTGAAGGCAAAAGTGTTGATGGGCACAACATCATCGAAACCGTGGATTATGGCACCCTCACCGATGAATTGGGAGGTGACTTTCAAGTCAAGAATGCCAACACCGTGCTCACGGCACTCAACCAACTCAAACTTCAAGGTGCAACAATCACCCCTCAAGCGGTAGCCTATGCCTTTGAACATGTGTGTCGGCTATCGGGCTTCATTGGGCGATGGCAACAGCTGGGAAGCAAGCCTCGTGTGCTGTGCGACTCAGGGCACAATGTGGGAGCTTTCAGGCAAATTGTGCACCAACTGGCACAAGAACACTACAAGCGCTTGCACATGGTGATTGGTTTCATGAAAGACAAAGACGTTGACAATGTGCTGGCATTGCTGCCCACCGGTGCCACCTATTATTTCACTCAAGCTCAAAGCGAGCGCGCACTCCCTGCTCTCGACCTGCAAGTTATGGCCAAGAAACATGAAATTGAGGGACAATGCTATGATAGCGTTGAGAGGGCCTATCGGGCTGCACTGGGTGAGGCACAAGAAGACGACATGGTGTATGTGGGTGGAAGCATGTATGTGCTGGCCGAGCTACTGTCGCTCGACTTGAGAGGTTGAATCGTCATCGACTCCCGACTCGGCATTGTGGCGAGCACGCAACTTGTCGATAATTTCGTGACTGGCCATTTCGAGTTGGTCGATATATTCTTGGGTAATCGTCTGCAATTGTTGCTTGACTTGAGGTTGATAGGAGTCTTTGCTTTGTATTGCAAAATTCACCATAGCCCCAATCATGGCAATGAGCCACGACCATTGCAACCAAATGAGCAACAACAACACAAAGGCAAAACTGCCATAAATGGCATTATAGCTTGCCACAAAGAATTGCCCCTTCACAAACAGCAACTCAAGACCATAGAACAACGATCCAAATATCACGCCAGCGATTGTAGCCCCCTTGAGGTGAACCCGTGTGGCAGGAAGGAGTTTGAAAGCTAAAGTGAAAGTTACCCACGACAACAGCAACGGTGTGTAGTCGAGCAAATGCACCAACCATGGCGAAATGGGCATGAAGCCAATGAAAGACTGCACCGTGTGAGACATGAACACCTGTATGCCTGCCGAGCAAATGATGAGAATGGGCAACACAATGAAAAAAGCAGTGTAGTCGACCACCTTGCGATAAAAAGAACGACCATTTTTCACGCCCCAAATGTCGTTGAAGGCTTTCTCCACATTGCTCATGAGCGAAATCAAAGTCCACAACAAGAAAAGGAGTCCAATGCCCACAAAAATGCCCTGCGAGGCACGCGAGAGATAGTTGTCGACAAACTGCAATGAGGTTTCAAGGGCTTGGCGTTGAGCAGGCAAGAGCCGTGTGAGCTCATCTTGCATGAGTTTTTGAAAGCCAAAGCCACGCCCCACAGCAAAGAGCATGGCCAAAGTGGGCACAGTGGCAAGCACAGTGCGATAGGTGAGATTGCAAGCCTTGTCTTGCAGGTCTTTGTCCATGAAATTGCGCACCGAGAGATTCACAATTTTCACGGCATTCACTTTCCAACTGTTGCGTGTGTCGTTCCACACTCCTCCCGTGCAGTAGCGATAGCAAGCTACCACAGGCTCTATCACATGATGCTTGAATTTTTCAATTATCGACATAGTGGCTGGGGCTGTTTATTTTTAAAAAAAAACACAGTATGGCTATAAGCCGGGTTATGTAGTGTGTTGAATCCTCAACATATAATGCCGACATCCACACACCGTCTGTCATTTATCTGTCCGTCATGTTGCCATGCCGGTATAGCAGTCTACCCCTCGACAATGGGCGAGCAACCCTTAAATGCCGATATACTTGACCTTGCAACTCACAGGTAGTACGGCACAACGTGTTGCCACGCTGCCCGGTGAGCTCTTACCTCGCCTTTTCACCCTTGCCCCCCTGCCTCAAGAGGCACCGGTGGCGGTTGTTTTCTGTTACCTTAACCCCAAGGTCACCCCTGGCTTCCCGTTAAGAAATGTGATGCTCTGTGTTGCCCGGACTTTCCTCTCGCACTCCATGATGAGCCACGAGCGACAGACCGCCATACTGCATTTATTGTGTACAAAGATAACTTAATTTTATTTCATGCACAACAAGAGCCGTGCCCGGTGTTGGCTTTCAACACCACGGCCACGCCACACAATTGCTGCTCCTCTTCACCTTTTAAACTTCACCTCACTCAACTATCCTTTAATTATTATGAAATAACGCTTTTTTCCTATTAATTTAGTTTAAAATAGGCTTTAGGGCTATTGCTTTTTTCGATTAATGATGTACTTTTGGGTGTGAATTCAAAAGTTAAATTTAACTATTGCAACTTTTAAAAGAGGAATTTATTTAACACATAAAAAAATATGAAACAGAACAGCAAATTAATCCTTTCACTGATGAGCGCAACACTCTTGGGCTCGTCATTTTCATTGCAAGCAAGCTCTCAAAACAGCAAGGGCGATGTGTTCATTCCCTCAACCCAACAAGAGGCAGTGATGGGCAACTTGGTCAACACGGCCTCGGCTCGTGCCACTGTGAGCTACCCTGATTTCACCAAAGTGGCCGAAAACTGCATCAACTCGGTGGTTTCTATCAAGAACTACCAACCCTCGCGCCAGCAACAATATCAGCAATTTGGTGGCGATGATTTTTTCGACCCATTTGAATTTTTCTTTGGTGATGGCAGTTCACGTCGTCGTCAGCAACAGCAAAAATCACAAAAGAAAAGCGAAGAGAAGCCACAATTGCGTGGCAGCGGTTCGGGCGTGATTATCAGTGCCGATGGCTATATCGTGACCAATAATCACGTGATCGACGGAGCCGAAAAACTCACCGTCACTCTCAACGACAACAGCGAGTATAACGCTCGCGTGATTGGCACCGACCCCTCAACCGACATTGCGCTCATCAAAATCAGTGCCAAAAACCTAAAACCAGCCACCTTTGCCAACAGCGACGAGGTGAAGGTGGGCGAATGGGCACTTGCCATTGGTAACCCATTTGGCTTCAACGCCAGTGTCACTTCGGGCATCGTGAGCGCCAAAGCCCGTGGCGTGACCGAGAGTTCCAACATGGGCATCAAAGCCTTTATTCAGCACGATGCAGCCGCCAACCCCGGCAATAGTGGTGGCGCACTGGTCAACATCGACGGGCAACTCATTGGCATCAACACCATGATTTATTCGCAAACGGGCAACTATGCCGGCATCTCTTTTGCCATTCCCAGCAACACCGTGAAAAAAGTGGTCACCGACCTCAAGCAATATGGCACTGTGCAACGCGCCGTGCTGGGCGTGAGCTATCGCGAACTTGATGCCGAACTTGCTAAAGAACACGAAATCACCGTGACCAACGATGGCATTTATGTGGCCAAAGTGACTGCCGATGGTGCAGCCGAAGAGGCCGGACTCAAAGAGGGTGATGTGATCGTGAAACTCAATGGCAACGATGTGAAAAACAGTGGTGAACTGCAAGAAGAAATGAACAAGTTGCGCCCTGGCGACAAAGCCGAAGTGGCCTACTATCGCAACAACAAGCTGCGCCACGCCACCATCACATTCAAGAACAACGAAGGCAACACCAAAATCACCAAGAGCAGCGACTTCACCTCGCTGGGTTGCACCTTCATGAAACTCTCAGGCACCGAGAAAGACGACCTCAAAATCAAAAATGGCGTGAAAGTGAAGGGCTTGAAACGAGGCAAGTTTAAAGCTGCCGGCGTTGAAGAAGGGTTCATCATTACCGACATCAACAACATGCCCGTGAACAGCCAAGACGATGTTGAAGAAATCTACAACCAAATCATGCGCTCCAAAGATGCCGACAAGGTGATGTTTGTCACCGGTCTCACTGCCACTGGCAAGAAAAAGTATATTGGCATCGACATTGCCGACGAATAAAGGCTATCTCTAATAATAGCCCCTATCCTTTTTACAACCAACCACACTCTCTCAAAAAAGAGTGTGGTTGGCTTTTTATCATGCGAGCACAATAAAGTACAGCAAAATAAGTTTTTAAATAGAAGAACAACGAGAATGGGATATGAAGGCAGTGGTGGCAGTGAGAAGTTGGCATGAGCTATTGCCTATCTCAAAAAAATTGCGTACCTTTGTACGTTAAAACTATACATTTGTAAATGAGACAACTTAAGATTACAAAATCAATCACCAATCGCGAGAGCGCATCGCTCGACAAATACTTGCAAGAAATTGGTCGCAAAGACCTCATTACCGTTGATGAGGAAGTCGAGCTTGCTCAAAGGATTAAACAAGGTGATCAAGCTGCTCTCGATAAACTTGTGAGCGCAAATCTTCGATTTGTAGTATCTGTGGCAAAACAGTATCAAAACCAAGGATTGAGTCTGCCCGACTTGATCGATGAAGGTAATCTTGGCCTCATTAAGGCCGCCCAGAAATTTGATGAAACGCGTGGTTTCAAGTTTATCTCCTATGCCGTGTGGTGGATTCGCCAATCTATTCTTCAAGCACTTGCCGAGCAGTCGCGCATCGTGCGTCTGCCCCTCAACCAAGTGGGCTCACTCAACAAAATTGGCAAGGCTCTGCAACGATTTGAGCAAGAAAACGAGCGTCGTCCATCGGCCTCAGAGCTTGCCGAGCAACTCGATGTGCCTGTTGAGAAGATTGCCGACACCATGAAGGTGTCGGGGCGTCATGTTTCGGTTGATGCTCCATTTGTCGACGGAGAAGACAACAGCCTGCTCGACGTGCTCCCCAATGAAGACTCGCCCATGGCCGACTCTTCGCTCAACCAAGAATCATTGTCAAAAGAAGTGAATCGTGCTCTCGACCAGTTGAACCCTCGTGAACGCGACATCTTGAGAATGTTTTTTGGCATTGGCTGTCAAGAAATGACTCTTGAAGAAATTGGAGCAAAATTTGACCTCACACGCGAGCGTGTGCGTCAAATCAAGGAAAAAGCAATCAGAAGGCTTAAAGGACAAAAGAGCAAACTACTCAAAGCTTATTTAGGTTAAACACACTGGTGTGAAACCGCTAAAAAAATCACAAAAACTGTTGAGACCCTCTCTCACACGATGAGAAAGTCTCGACAGTTTTTTTTTATTTTGGGAATGAACTAATCTTTCATTGCAATAATGGAACACGCTCTCTATATCTTCTTGCTTGCCATTTTGGGAAGCTTTGTGCTGCGCACGGTGGGCTTTGGCTTTGGCATCTTCATCATGACTGTGCTCCCCTTTCTCATGCCGAGTTATGGCGAAGCCACTTGCCTGTCGGGCTTGCTGGCTATGACCACATCGGCGGTGGTGGTGTGGCGCATGTGGCGATGCATCAACCGGAGTCACCTTTTGCCCATTTTGAGTGCATTTCTTATTGTGTCGTCGGCAACCATTTTCACCCTTAATCGCATTGACGATCATGTGTTGCGACACATTTTGGGCGCAGTGCTCATTGCCATAGCTATTTATTTCACTTTCTTGAGCCATCGCATCAAGCTCAAGCCCAATTTAGCCACCCAAACTGTTGCTGGCACACTGAGCGGACTATTAGGAGGCTTCTTTGGCATGCAGGGACCACCTGCTGTGCTCTATTTCTTGTCGTCGGAAAACGACAAAGAGCATTACATGGCTCTCATTCAAGTGTATTTGCTTGCCGGCAATGTGGGCATGCTCATTGTGCGTGCCATCAATGGTTTTCTCACTCCCACGGTGGGGCTCGACTATGTGTATGGGGCGGGGGGAGTTGCCATAGGCTCAACGCTCGGAGCCTTGGTGTTTAGGCACATTCCACAATCCACATTTCGCTATGTGGTGTATGGCTACATTGCTGTGAGCGGTGTGGTGATTTTGCTCACGGCTTAGTGCCATTGTCGCCTTCGCCACTCAACCATCGCTCGCGCTGACGTTGCGCCATCACCACCTCGGCTTGATTGTCTTGAGCTTGCCACAGTTGTGGGTGGTTGAGTTCTTGGGGCATGTATTGCTGTGCCACAAAGTGGCCGGGATAGTCGTGGGCATACATGTAGTCTTTTCCATAACCCAACTCTTTCATGAGGCCAGTGGGGGCATTGCGCAAGTGCAAGGGCACAGGCAAGTTGCCCGATTGCTCCACAAGCTGCAAGGCGGCTCCTATGGCAAGATAGGCACTATTGCTCTTGGGTGATGTGGCCAGATAGATGGCACATTCGCTCAAGGGAATGCGTCCCTCGGGCCAACCTATTTTGGCGATCATGTCGAAGGTGGCATTGGCAAGCAACAGGGCATTGGGATTGGCAAGCCCAATATCCTCGGCTGCCAAAATGCACAACCGGCGAGCTATGAATTTAGGGTCTTCGCCCCCTGCAATGAGGCGTGCAAGCCAATAGACAGCCGCATCGGGGTCGCTGCCTCGAATACTCTTGATGAATGCCGAAATGATGTCGTAGTGCATCTCGCCACCTTTGTCGAAGGCAAGTGGATTTTGCTGCAGGCGACTCGTCACTATATCATCGTTGATAACAAACGGCTCGTTCACACTCAACGATTGATAAATGAGGTCGAGAATATTGAGCAACTTGCGAGCATCGCCACCACTGAAGCGCAACAAGGCTTCGGTTTGCTCAATTCTCACTTCACGGCTCTTGAAAATCTCGTCGGTAGCAATAGCATGATTGAGCAAGCCCAACAAGTCGTCTTTGCCCAAGGGATTGAGCACATAGACCTGTGCACGCGAGAGCAAGGGCCTGATGACCTCAAACGACGGGTTCTCGGTGGTGGCACCAATGAGCGTTACCGTGCCATTTTCAACAGCTCCCAATAGGGAATCTTGCTGCGACTTGTTGAAACGATGAATTTCGTCGATAAACAAGATGGGACGCCCCTTGACAAACATGCTCATTGCATCTTTCTTGCAACGATCGAGCACCTCGCGCACCTCTTTCACGCCACTGGTCACGGCCGAGAGCGTGTAGAATGGAACCTGTGTGTGCTCGGCAATGATGCGGGCCAATGTGGTCTTGCCCACCCCTGGAGGTCCCCACAAGATAAATGATGAGATGTGGCCCGACTCAATCATGCGACGTATCACGGCCCCTTCTCCCACCAAGTGTTGTTGCCCTATGTAATCGTCAAGCGACTTGGGACGCAGGCGTTCGGCCAAAGGTTGAGTATTCATCTGTTATAACAAGCTATTTGCATTTTTTATAAAAGCAAGGCAATGAGTCTCAACGCGAGAGAATGATATTGACAAGTGCCGTGACATCACTCACATCTACCCTGCTATCGTGGTTAAGGTCGGCTTTATTGGCATCAACGGGCAAGATTCCCAACATCATCTTGACAACCATAGTTGCATCGTCCACATCAACATAGTCATCACCATTTATATCGCCAACAATAACATCGCTGCTGGTGGCACTACCTGCAATCCATGCCTGGTGCACTGCGCCATTGCTGTTGTAATCGCCATCGGGAGCCGAAAATTGCACTCGCAAGCTGGTGGACACTGCCTGCAATGGCACCTCAAGAAATACTACCAATTTGTGCATCAGTTGTGCACTGTCGAGCACACAAGGCTTGCTCACCAATGACTTGCCCTGCATGTCGATTAATTCAACAATTGGGGTGCTCTTGGCCAAAGAATAGGTGGGTTGATTATAATTCTCAGTCCAGTAGTCAAACTCTACTCTCACAAAGCGGGCCTTACTGCAATCAAGAAAAGGCGACTTGAGCATGTAGTCATCGCCACCCGAAGAGCGATAGAGCTTGATTTTCTTGCGGCTGATGTTTTGAGTGTTTAATTTCACATCGGCACGAGTATAAATCCACCATTTATAGTTATTAAGATTAAACCCTGCAAGCGATTGAGCCTGCAAGGGTGTCAATGCTCCCACACACAGTAGCACGATTGCTATTAATTTCAACAACTTCATTGTCATGCACATTTAATGGTGTATTCTCATCAAAAATAATAAACTCCCCCCCCTATTGGGGATTCAGTGGATTTTTGGCTCAGCACATTTTTCAGGGTTTGTAGGACACATGGGTAGAAACGATGCATGCATCGCTTGCATTTTGCCTTCCCTGCGGGGATTGACGCTTTTGTGGCTACAATGAAAAAGATGCAAGCCAATGCCCAAAGTGGGGCGGTGATTTCACTTCTACAAATGTAACAAAAAAAATCGATAAACGACTCGAGATTGTCATTTATCGATTTCGATCGAGTGTCCAAGATGAGAGTCGAACTCACACGCCCAAACGGGCACTACCCCCTCAAAGTAGCGCGTCTACCAATTCCGCCACCTGGACATTGCTTTGAGCGAAAAACGGGGCTCGAACCCGCGACCTCGACCTTGGCAAGGTCGCGCTCTACCAACTGAGCTATTTTCGCGTTTTGCAATGCTTGAGATGTGTCTCAATTGCGAGTGCAAAGATAGAGGGTTTCTTTGAATTGCGCAAATGTTTCAAGCATTTTTTTTTAAACTTTTTTCCTTATTTTTTTTGCTCCAGCAAAGAGAAAAACTCATTGCGAAGTGTAACGTCCTCAAATGCACCACTATATTGCAAAGTCACGGTTGTAGACTCCTGCTTCTCTACCCCACGCATTTTCATGCACAAGTGGGCTGCTTCACATTTCACAATCACTCCCTTGGTGGGCATGGCAGCTTTCACTGCATCGCAAATTTCGCTGGTGAGGCGCTCTTGAACCTGCAAGCGACGGGCATAGGCCTCGACTGTGCGCGCCAGTTTGCTCAAGCCCACAATTTTTCCGTCGGGAATATATCCCACCGACACAGTTCCATAGAAAGGCAAAATGTGATGCTCACACAGCGAATAAAATTCTATATCTTTCACAATCACCATTTGTGAGCCTGGGTGGGCAAAGACAGCCGACCCGATGATGCCAGAGGCATCTTGCTTGTAGCCACAAGTGTTGGCAAGCAAAGCCTTGGCTGCACGCCGGGGGGTCTTGAGGAGCCCCTCACGAGCAGTGTCCTCGCCTATGAGTTCGAGAATTGCTTTATAGTGACTGGCGATTTGGTCAACCAGTGCTGAATCTAATGTATTATTTTCCATGTTTTAAAACAGAATGATAGTTTTAATAATTCTCCCACACATTGATATTGTCACGCACCACTATCATTTCAGACCCATAGGCTCTGAAGGCTCGGCGAATGCGTCTCAATGCCTTGCCTGCACTCTCACGGCTGGTGAAATCACCCACTCTCAATCGCCATTGCGGAGCGTTATAGGAGATATAAAACCTATATTGGGGAAACTTGAGCGCAATTTCCTTGGCGCGAGCTTGAGCAACTGAGCGGGCATTTTTATTGGAGCTAAACAGCACTTGCACCCTAAATCCCCCGGTGCGCTTGGTCACAGTTTGGTTGGAGAATCGATAATTCTTGCGCTCGTCGTTGCTGAGCACACGCTTCTTGCGAGGTTGCGATTTCACCGGTTGCGAGTGTTGCGACTCGGCAGGAGAAGTTGTCGATGCTTCACCACCGGCTGGCTCTTGTGCCTTGGATTTTTCTTTATCTTTTTCTTTGGCACTTGTTCCTTTCTCACGGTTTAGCAACCCCTTGGGCGCATTGACTGTGACTTGAGCAGTAACTGCCACTGGCGTCATAGCCACAAGCAGGACTAAAACAAAACTTAAAGCGAAGATGCGAGCCAAACGTGAGTTTAACATAACGTCAAAAGATATTTTGAATGAAATGGGGGCAACTACCCCAATAAAAAATCGGCTACAAAGATAACAAAAATTACCGGTGTAGCCAATTTTATAGTTAAGGTTGGTTAAAACCTGCTCATCAGAATGCAGTGACAATGCCCATGAACGACTCGGCCTTGAGCGAAGCTCCGCCAATGAGTCCGCCATCGATGTCGGCTTTGGCAAAGAGTTCGGGAGCGTTGCCGGGCTTGCAGCTTCCACCATATAGGATTGAAATGTCATCGGCCACTTGCTTGCCATATTTTTCGGCAATGAGAGCACGAATCATGGCATGAATTTCTTGAGCCTGATCGCTGGTTGCCGTTTTGCCTGTGCCAATAGCCCAAATGGGCTCATAGGCAATCACGATGTTGGCCATCTGCTCGGCTGTCAAGTGAAACAGCGACTCGCTGATTTCGCTCTTGATAAAATCGACATAGGTGCCATTTTCACGCAATTCAAGACTCTCGCCACAGCAAAAAATGATTTTCAAGCCACTTGCCAAGGCCAAATCAACTTTTTCTTTCAACATGGCAGGAGTTTCATTGAAATATTCACGACGCTCACTGTGTCCCAAAATCACATAATTGGCTCCAGTGGAAACCACCATGGGGGCACTCACTTCGCCCGTGTAGGCACCACTTTCTTTGGCAGCACAATTCTCGGCAGCAAGGCCCAATTTATTTATATCAATAGCATCTTTCACTGCCGTGAGGTGAGTAAAAGGCACTCCTATCACAACCTCGCATTTGAGGTTTTGGGCAGCAGCCACTGCATCGTTAACTTCTTTGGCAAGTTTCACACCTTCGGGCACTGTAGTGTTCATTTTCCAGTTACCTGCAACAATCTTTTTTCTCATTACTTTAAATACTTTATAAATTTTATATTATAAAACCATTATCATTCGCCTTAAATTTCCGGACACACAAAGGTAGGCAAAATATTGCTTAGTCGCTGTGCTCTTCACTTTTTTTAGTAGTCGCCATTGCGTGGCGAGACTTGCGCATCAAGCGATAGAACATCAGCAACAGCACATGGGTGCGATTGAGCACAAGCAACCCTGCCATGCTCAACATCAAGAGCCACACAGCACCGCCCAGCAAGTTGGCATCGTCGTAATCGTCGTTGAGGCGCTCAACTGCAAAGGCCTTGTTGCGCACATGAGCCTCGTTGAGCGAAGAGAGCGTGCGCTTCCACTTGATTTTGCCACCATCCACCATCACCACGGCAGGGTTGCCACGCGCCACCATCTTGAGTTCGCTGTCGTCCATGCCATACATGGGATAGGAGGCCATTGAAATGTCGAGCCACTCTCCCACCGCAGTGCTATCGGCAGCACTTGCAGCCACCACAGTCATGCCCTGTTGCTTGGCATGCTCGGCAAGCTCATTGAGCGAGAAACTATAGGCAATGTTCACATTGGGCAAGTCGGGGAACAAAAACATGAGTTGCTTGCCATGATTGGGCAACACGTCTTCGGTCACGTCGTTGCCATGATCGAGAATCACCACCGTTTTTTGAATCACACGAGGTTGAGGCTCATGGCCTGGTTTGAATCGACGCTCTATAAAGGTCCAACCACTATCATCATCGGGCAAGCTGTCGATCGAAAATTCTTGGGTCACTCCATTTTTCTCATAGAGAAACACATAGTCGTCGTCATTGATGTCGGCCGCCGATGGCACACCTATATTATAGCCCACCTTATAGGGACGAAAATCAATGAGAGGCTGATAGAAATAGCCTAGATAGGCAATTGCCGAAATAAATAGAAAGGCAAATAGAGCCACCACCCAATTCACGGCTGGGCCATACACTCCATGCACTCGCCTATTGAACGAGAGCAAATAGAGCATAGCAGGAAACATGATCACGTTTTTCCAAAAAGTGGCCCGGTTGCTCAACACCAGAGCATCGCCAAAACAACCACAATCGGCCACGCGACCAGTGAGGGCCAAGTCGAGTGTGAGCGGTAGCATCACACACAGCAGCATCAGCAAAATAGCCACCGAACCACGTCGAAATGCTCCCACCATCACACACAAGCCCAGCACAAACTCCAGTGCAGCAAGTGCAAACGAGGCAAAGAGCGACACCGAAGCCAAGTGTTCAAAGCCATAGGCATTGAAATAGTCGATAAACTTATAGTAGCCTCCCCAAGGGTCGATGCCCTTGACAAAACCCGAAAACATGAACACACCTCCCAGCACGAGGCGCAATAGCACCACCAAGACGCGATTCCAACGCTTGCCGGCTATCGCCTCGGCCCATGACGGAAGTTTAAATATCGTCATTCTGTTCCTTCGTTATGGCGAATGAGTGCAAACACCGCATAGTTAATCATGTCTTGATAGTTGGCGGCAATGCCTTCCGACACCTCGGTTTTGCCTCCATGGTCTTCTATCGACTTGGTGCGTTCAACCTTGGTGAGAATAAAATCGGAATAACTGCTGGGGCGCATGTCGCGCCAAGCCTCGCCATAGTCGGTGTTTTTGTTCATCATCAAGGTCTTGGTTGAAGCCATATGGCTGTCATATAGCTCAATAGCACGCTCACGCGAAATGTCGATAACGTCGCTAAAACCCAATTCAAGCTGAATGAGTCCAATGATGCCATAGTTCACGATGCCCACATATTCGCTATAAATATCTTCATCGACACACGCCTCGCCATTGATTTGAATGGTGCGTATGCGCTTGGCATTGATAAAAATTTGGTCGGTAATGGTGGAGGGGCGTGAAATGCGCCACGAGGGGCCATAATCGCCCATCTTCTTGATATAAAGCTCGCGACACAAGGCCACAACCTCGTCATATTCTTTACTGGTGTCAAACATTGCTGTTACTTCATTTAGCATCATTGCAACATTGCAATGCACAAAGTTAGCAAAAGAAAATGAAAAAAAGGAAAGCCAAGAGTGAGATAGTGGCGATGTGTCGCTCATGCTCAACCTTGGCTTTCTATGAGAAGCCACACCAAAGGGATGTGATGAAACTCCGATAAATACAAGATTTGAAAGCGTCCTTGCCTTTGTAATCCTCCGGCACCCAAAGGTGCACCCCAAGGGGGTTGAGGCCCGCCATTGCCAAGTAAGCCGTCGGCATTTCATTTAAAATTGAAGAGTATCCCAATCAACTTTGATGCGGCAATTATTTCAATGATCATTTTTGTTTACAGTGTAAAAATACACAATTATTTTCTTGTTTGCAAGAAAATATTGCATTAATTGCTATTTTCTTAAGAAAAAAGAGATAAACAACGGCTATTTTAGCGACTCATTGATTATCTCATTTAAAGGTGGTGCGCCTGAAAGGACTCGAACCTTCACGCCCTGCGGCACCAGATCCTAAGTCTGGCGCGTCTACCAATTCCGCCACAGGCGCATATCACATTGCTTAGACATGTGCAAAGTTACAACTTTTGCCCAAAAACTCACTATCTTTTCTTTAAAAAAAGATTTTAACGGAGCGCATGGCCATCTAAAACAATCGTTGTAGATTCAAATAAAGAGGGAATAAACGATTCACCGATGCGACACTTGGTTCCATGGTTATGCCCCGTGCGTGCATCAAATTCAAAAACGATATTTCCTTCTTTAAAAACTGAAATAAAATTTTCGATTTTGATATTTTTCAGCATATATGCCTTGTAAAAATGGAAAAATCTTTGACCTCCTTCTCTTTTTTCCTCTACAAGAACAAAGAAACAGTTTTTTAGTTTAATTTTTAATTTAGCATAAATCTCTTCAAGATTCCAATAAGGCGTGACATCATCTTTTATAATTCTATACATTTCGGCCAAACACTCACGTTGCCATGCAATATACTCATCATAGGGCATGTTGTCGTTATAATTATCATAACCATTAATGAGCGCAGCTTTTGACCATTTGCCACCTCGACCATCTTTCATTCCATTACCAGTGGAATTTTTGAGGTTATAGGGGGGAGAAGTCACGATCAAGTCAACCGATTCATCTGGAATATCTTTCATCACCTCTTCACATCGTCCACAAATAATTTTGTTTAGAAAATCATCAATCGTTTTTGATTGAACATGGGCCAACTCTTGCATCTCTTAGTGTTTATTTTATGGTTACTCTACAATCACAAAAATAACTATTATTCGTGAATATTGAAAACGACTCACAGGGAACTTTTATTGCTTGCGGAGGAGCTTAAGACTGTAAAGGCGGTTTCGAGCATGGTGTCGATGCCACGCTGGCGATCGTTGTCGCTCATGTCGATCTTGACGTGGGGAGCAACGCCAAACTCGGTGATATTGCCCTGTGCATCGCTTATCACTGCTGCCGAGAAGCGCACTCCCCAGCCGTTGGGCAACTCGCTGGTGAACGGCAATCCACACCCGCCTCCCGTGGTGTCGCCCACGATAGTGACACGGGGCAGATGCTTCATAATCGACACAAAATTGTTGGTAGCACTAAACGAGCCACGGTTGCAAAGCACCACCACCGGTTTGTTGTAGTGAACGTGCCCTTTGGCAGGCTCAAAATAGTAGTCAAACGGACGAGAAAAATCGCCATGCTTGGGTCCACTCTTGTGGCTGATTGCCCCCACATGGGTGCGACGATCAATGAAACGCGACACGAGAGTCTCAACATTGGTGAGATAGCCTCCGCCATTGCTGCGCACATCGATAATCAACCCGTCGCTACTGGCCAAGTAGTTGAACACTGCATCGAGGTTGCCCTGCCCTATATTGATTGAAAAATCGCCATATCGCAAATAGCCAAAGTTGTTGCTCAAAATTTGATACTTCAAGCCACTGCTCTGCCTATAGTTGAAATGAAGATAGTGCTCATCGACAAGGCGGGCATCATAGTTGATGGGGTGTTTCTCCCAAATCCAGTAGCGCGACACATCGCTGGCACTGATGAGATTGGTGTGCCCGTCTTGCAACTCCTTGAGCATGTCGCCACACAAGTCATAGAGTTCGGCATTGGTGATGCCACGAGTGATTTTGGCTCGATAGCGACGCCCCACCTCGTTCCAGTCTATATTTTTATAGGCAAAAAAGGTGTAGTGCTCATCAATGATAGTCCACAGGGCATCAAAATTCCCTTCGGCAGTGTTGGCAAACTCTTCTTGCTCATGGCAACTTGTGGCCATGCACAAGAGCCACATGCCAGCCAAGAGTTGCAACAAAAAATGTTTAGTCTTCATCATTTCATTTTTTTTCACTCATATTGTGCCGACACAAGGCGAGCACCCGTGGAAAGTTTCTTTTTAGGCGAAAGGCTCAAGAAATTACCCCCCACTCCCACCACCAGGCTATGGGTGGAATGGCGAGTGGCAATGTGGCTCACCCACGATGTTTCAAAGCCACCCCGATAGCCCAAACGCACGATGGTTGCCCCCAACTGCCAATCGGCAGTGAGCGAATGGCGAAAATCGAAACGGTTGCCCCACCAGCCCACATGAGCCAAACCATTGTGGTTGCCCACATATATTTCATAGTAGGCCTCATCATAGTCGGGCGAGAAAAAAGCTCCCATCACCGGTAGCGTGCATTCATAGCGCAGACTCAATGGATTGTGAAACAAGCTGGTGTTATACACCGCCATGGCCTGCACCCCCACAGCTGCCTGCATGCGCAGTGCCACAATGTTGTTGCTATTGGTGGGTTTATAAATGGCACCACCTCGCATGAGAACCATGGGACCCACCATGAGTTGGCTGTGGGAAAATGGCACAGCTTGCCATCGCCTCATGAGCGACCACTGCCCCCCAACCATGAGCGATTGCATGGCATGGTTGCCCACCCGATTAGTGACATGGGCATAGTCAAGTTCCACTTGCAATTGGCGCACATAGTGCAAGGGATTGAAACCTGTGGCTTGGAAATGCTCGTAACCCAATGCAAGCGAACTGCCCCCATAGGTCAAAGGCGACAAGTAGCTATCGCGCAACGAGGCCGAGCCGTAGTTCAAAGTGAACATCGACAAAGCCGGTCGCAACACAGTCATAGCCGTGTCGGCTGGCTCGGCCATTGCCACAGGAAGAGCAAGCTCAGCCACAAGGAGGCTACATGCAATTTTAACGAGAGGTTTCATCGTTAGAGTTGTCAAATAGGCGTGTTTGTCCCGTCAATTCATCTCTCACCTGTTGTTGATTAATTTCGGCATCGGAATCGCAGTCAATCTTGTCTTCACTATCAACTGTGGCAATATCGGTTGTGGCCTGCTCCTCGTTGGGCATTTCGCGCGGTTCAAGTTCGAGCACCTGCTCAATGGTCATGTTTGACACTCGCTTACCCTTGGCTTTGAAACCTTTAACAGCAATAAACTCTTCGGCGTCGATCACGAGATTGTCGCGAAAAGCATCGCCACCACCAAATTTCACATCGAAACGCGGATATTTTTCATCGCTCAACAAAAGCAACCTCGACTCGGCATTGCCACCAATCATGCTTTGCTTGCGAGCACTATCTTCAAGCGTGAAACGCTTGAGATAATAGTAGCCTTGATCGGCATCATCAACAACAGCAGTCCACACCTTGGAATCGCTGAATTTTTCAATTTTCAAGATGCCCTCTTCATAGTGGTTGCTGGCATCGCTGCTGGTTGTGTAGAAGTCGCCATTTTTCATAATCACGAGCACACGATCGTCGCCACTAAACTTGCCCAAAGAATGGCCATGGGCCTCATAGTTGAGTCGCAACACATCGGGGTCAAACCACACCTCACGGTCGCCCAGTGTCGAAACGCCATGCTCCTTGAGCGAGATGCGGTGAATTTCATTTTTGGTCACCATGTTGCCTCGCGACTGCTTGCCCTTGATGGCAAGGTCGGCAAGGTCGATGTCGAATTGCAACACCTTGAGGCGATATTTGGGCTTGAGCGTGATGCGCAACACCTCGGCCTCGCCATTGGGGTTGGCTGTGAACCACAATATCTTGCTACCGGCGGTGCCTTGGGTGATGTCATATTCCTTGTCGCGCGTGATGCCTGTGACGGCAAAACGCTTCATGTAGACGATGCCCCCCTTGCCATCTTGATAGAGCACATTGTAGATTGTGCGCTTGTCGTTGCGTTTAAACACATTGACATAGAGCACATTTTTGCCCACATATATTTTATCGCCCACCTTGATCACCTTGTATTTACCATCTTTATAGAAGATGATGATGTCGTCGATGTCAGAACAATTGCACACCAGCTCATCTTTCTTGAGCGAAGTGCCAATGAAACCGTCGGCACGGTTGATATAGAGTTTTTCGTTGGCCTCGGCCACCTTTGAAGCAACAATGGTGTCGAAGTCGCGAATAATGGTGCGACGAGGGTGTTGAGCGCCATATTTCTTTTTCAGACCGGCATACCAGTCGATGGTGTATTCAACCAAGTGGGCCAACTTGTTGTCGATGTCGGCAATGCGCTCATCGAGCATAGCTATGTAGCTATTGGCCTTGTCGCTATTGAACTTGAGAATGCGCCCCATCTTGATTTCGAGCAGGCGCAAAATGTCGTCGCGTGTGATTTCGCGATAGAATTTAGGTTTATAGGGGTCGAGTCGCTTGTCGATGTGAGCCACAGCAATATCCATGTCTTTGGCTTGCTCAAAGGGGCGGTCTTTATAGATGCGCTCTTCGATGAAAATCTTTTCAAGCGAGGCATAAAACAGCGACTCTTGAGCATCGTGACGCTGATAGTTGAGCTCGGCTTCAAGAATGTCTTTGGTGCTGTCAACGCTATAGCGCAACAGATCGCTCACTGTGAGAAACTGTGGTTTCTCATCTTTAATAACACAGCAACAGGGCGAAATGCTTGTTTCACAATCGGTGAAGGCATAGAGGGCATCTATGGCCTTGTCGCTCGACGTGCCGGGCTGCAGTTGCACAATAATCTCGGCATTGGAGGCCGTGTTGTCGTCGACACGCTTAATCTTGATTTTACCTTTTTCTCCAGCTTTGAGTATCGACTCGATAATGGTGCTTGTGGTCTTGCCATAGGGCACGTCTTTCACCAGCAAGGTGCGATTATCGACCTTTTCAATCTTGGTGCGCACCCTCACATTGCCTCCTCGTTCGCCATCTTTATAGTTGTTCACGTCGATGTAACCTCCTGTGGGGAAGTCGGGATAAAGCACAAACTCCTCCCCTTTCAGGTAACTCATGGCGGCATCGAGAATTTCGGTGAAATTGTGAGGCAAAATCTTGCACGAGAGTCCCACAGCAATGCCCTCGGCTCCCTGTGCCAGCAACAAGGGATATTTGGCTGGCAATGTGATGGGTTCACGGTTCATGCCATCATAGCTCAAAGTCCAATCGGTGACCTTAGGGTCAAAAACCACCTCAAGGGCAAATTCCGATAGGCGTGCCTCAATGTAACGCCCGGCAGCCGCTCCATCGCCTGTGAGAATGTTACCCCAGTTCCCTTGTGTGTCAACAAGCAGGCCCTTTTGCCCCAGTTGCACCAAAGCCGAGTAGATTGAAGCATCGCCATGAGGGTGATAGTGCATGGTGTCGCCCACAATGCCTGCCACCTTGTTGTAGTGGCCATTGTCGCTCTCTTTCATCACGTGCATGATGCGACGTTGCACGGGCTTGAAGCCATCTTCGATGTGGGGCACGGCACGTTCCAGAATCACATAGCTGGCATAGTCGAGAAACCATGTTTCATACATGCCCGAGAGCTGCAATTTCTTGTCTTTGGGCACTTGATAACTTGAATGGGCATGAGAGCCACTTGCCTCTTGACCATCGTCGCCAAGTTGGTCGTTCAATTCATCGGGGGTGAGTTCGTTATCTTTCATGTTGCTATGTGAATTGTGCGTAATTTTCCAAATTAAAACACAAATATACACAAAAAAATCGACAACTCATAGGCCACAATCAATCGAGTTTATCATGATCAATTGGGGTTAACAACAACAAGCTGAACCAACTTTGTGAATTAATCAACTACCATTCAGCAGTTTTTCATTCTCAAAATTGGTTCAGCACGTTTGTTTACTCAATATTGATTGGTAAACCTATGTCAACGAAAAAGACTTAGTCTATAAGCACTTTGGTGCACCAGTTGCCATGTGAGTTGGCAAACTTGAGCATGTAGATGCCTTTGGCAAGCTGTGCACGCACATTGGTGGCTACCACACGCCCTTGCAAGTCGTAGATGGCCACACTGCTCACCTCGCCATCAATCAAAATGTAGCCGTCACGCACCCACACTGCTGGCATGGGGGTTGCATTCACATGCTCAACGCCCGAAACTTTAAAGCCACCCATGGCGTTGATTTTGCCACCGCCAAAGTTGGCTTTGTGCTCGCCATCGGTGTATTTGTCGTGAATGGCAGTCGAGGTCAACAAGTCGCGCAGCTCGCTCACTGTGAGTTTTGGATTGTTTTGCAACCACAGGGCAATAACACCAGCAGCAACAGGTGTAGCCATCGAGGTGCCACTCATCGAGCCAAAACGAGAATATCTATCGGTTTGGCAAACAAATTGATATTCTCCTCCATCGGTTTGATAACGAGAATAATACTTATTGTCTAAATGGTTCACACCGGCAATAATAGTTTGCCCTGGAGCCGTAATCGTGGGAATAGTGAATTTGTGCTCTGGTCCATAACCCGGAGCAACAAAACTCGAAAAATTAGAAATATCACCCACTACATTGTGAGAACTCCACCCTTGCAAGTCACCCTTAAACGAGTTGCGGCTCACATACGAGCCCACTGTGATCACGCTATCGGCATAGCACTCATCGCTTACCGAGCACTTGTTGGTGCCTTGTGTTGCCACCATTGGCCCCACCTTGCCTCCTTCAAAATGGCAATAGTAGTTGGTTTCCCACATGTCAATACTGGTGGTGGCTGTCGAGTCGGCAGGATAGATAGAGAATGCTATGCGATACTTGCTACGACTTCCCCTGCCTCCTGAACTTCCAGCCTCAACAAGGCTACTCACTGCAACAATGGCCTGGCAACGTTTATTTTCGGAATCTTGTTGTATCATCACTTGCATTCCCAAACCATAATCACTTGCACTATAATATTTTGAAACGTCGATCACTTTCTTTGCAGTAGCATTACCCACCATGTGCACCTCTCCCAGGTCTTGAACGATGGTGTCGTTTTTAGCATCAAGAATGTAGCTATGCACTGCAAGAGGAACATTGGGTGTGCGTGCCCATGCACTTGCCATGCCATCGACATAGAAATTATCGCCCTTTTGCGAATAATACTTGCTCACATATTTTGTGGCCAAGGGATTGGATTTTGAAACATTTTCTTTGAAAGCATACATGTTTTGGTCGCCAGAATTGGCAGCTGCAAGCACAACAATGTGTCCAGGCTTTTCACAAGCCTCATTATAGGCTTTGCTCATAAAGTCTTGACCATCATGGGCTCCGCCCATGCCACCCAAGCTAATGCTAATCACGCATGGTTTCTTCACACTATCGGCATAGGCGGTGATATATTTCACCGAGTTGGCAATATACACATCTTCAAGCGTTGAAAGTCCACACAAGTAGATGTCACTTCCTGGAGCTATGCCACAATAATAACCATATTTAGTTTTCATGCGCTTGCCGGCAGCGGTGGTGCTGGTGTGGGTGCCATGCGACTCATTGCGAGTATCGGCATCGATAGTGGTGATGAGTGCCGAGTCGGTGTAATAGTATTCCTTGAGCGAGCCATAGTAGCTCGAAGGGTCTTCCTTCACTTGATAGAGTCGCTTAATGCGCGATTTGCCACCATCATCGGTGTATGCTTTGTGTTGTGGGTCGATACCGGTGTCGATTATGCCCACTACCACATTTGATCCGTCATAGTTTTTGTCAAGCCCATTTTTCACTCCTTCAAGCACCTTGTTCACAGCAGTTGCACTGCGAGCACTATCGGTTTGCAGGCGCATCATGGTGGCCACTTGCACACGCGACACCGAAGTTAAAGACGCCAACTGCTCAATTTTATCGACTGGGATAGAGGCCGTGACAAATCCTTTGAAACGACACATCACCTTTACTCCCATTTTTTCAAGTTCGTCGATCGATGTTCCATTAAGGCCTATAAAAGCATTAACCCTGAGCACACCATCAACCATATTGGCACGAGCGACATAACGATTGTCGTCTAAACGCCGATGTCCATTGAAATAGTTGCTTGCATTATTGGCAAACATTTTTGTCTTCACTCCTGTTGTAGTGGAGAAAGCAGTGCCCTGTTTCATTTCTTGGAGAAACAAGTGAGTTGATGCCGAGAGTTTATCGACTGCATGCACTTGCATCACACTTGAGCACAACACTGCCAAAAGTAGTAAAACCTTTTTCATTGCTATTTGTTTAGTTAAAGTAATTTTCTTTCACGCAAAAGCCTCTATGCTAATGAACAAGCATATCAATAGCATAGTCATCACGATATTAAGGGTTGCAAATTTACATAAAAAACAGGTATTAAGGCAACGATAAGTGAAACAAATTTACAGCTTTCTAAGCTCAATAAATAAGAAAAATATTACATTTTAGTATTAAACCCAAATCGGTCATTAGGTCGCAATAAGAAAATATCTTAGGCTTTTCCTTGCCTTTATCATTTATTTTGGTTCTTTTTGACTGCTTTTTCGGTTGTTTAGCCCGCTAAACGCCCTCAAAATCAATCAAAAATTACTCAAAATAATTTGACAAAAACAAAGAAACCTAATGACCGATTGGGGTTAAAAGGAAACCGGCTTGAAGGTTTCATGATTTAACCTTCAAGCTGGTTGTGAGGTCGACAATCTCTTGCAATGCTTGTAGCAAGAGAAAGTGGGTCAAAGATTATGTTGATTATTGCAAAGTGCCTGCATTGGCTTCTTCGATCATCTTCTCGTTGGCGGTGATGTAAACCTCAACACGACGGTTTTGAGCACGTCCAGCCTCGGTGTCGTTGCTTGCCACAGGGTTGTCCCAAGCATAGCCGGCGCTTGTCATGCGAGAATTGCTCACACCAGCATTGTTGAGATAGGTCTTCACTACTTGTGCACGCTCGGCCGAAACACGGTCGTTTACTTCGCGTGTGCCCTTATTGTCGGTAAAGCCCCAAATTTGAACATTGGTTTGAGGGTTGTTTAGCAACGAAACAGCAAACTTGCTGAGCGATTGCTTAGCACCAGCGCTCAAGTTGGTTTTGTTGAAACCAAAGAGAATGCCGTTGTCAAATGTCACCTTGATGGCTTTGAGGTTGTTTTGGTCGGTCACAGTGTCGACTTGTGCACCCTCGATTTGAGCAAGTTCACGAGCTTGCTTGTCCATCTTCTTGCCAATGAGCGTGCCGGCAGTTCCACCAGCAACGGCACCCACAGCAGCACCAATGGCAGCACCCTTGCCCTTGCCAATCAACGCGCCAATACCGGCACCAATGGCAGCACCACCGCCAGCACCAAAGAGACCACCCTTGGTAGCATTATTTAATGAACCACAACCCGAGAGTCCGAGCATCATCGATGCACACAAAACTAAACTTAAAATCTTTTTCATTTTTCTTAAATGTTATGTAAAAAAATAATTTCGACTCAAAATAACTATAACTGCAAAGTTACATTTTTTTTGAATAATAGCTCCTATAAATGAATACTTAAAGCAAGTTCAACATTCCTTTTTCTACTAAGACAAAAAAAAACATAAAAAGTTTAAAGGCGATTGGGCTTAAAACAACGATTTGAGCCAGCTAAAGTCAAAAAAAAAGAGTAAATTTGTGAATCACTATCACATTTTTTTGAGACAATGAAATTTAGCGACATCATAGGCAATCGGCAAGCCATAGCACGGTTGCGCAACATGGTCGACAACGACCGCATGCCACATGCCTTGCTCCTTCATGGCCATGCCGGAATACCCAAGCTGGCTCTGGCGCGAGCCACAGCCCAATACATTCACTGCACCCACCGCCACAACGGTGAGCCATGTGGCGAGTGTCCCTCGTGCCTGCAACATCAAAACTTCAACCATGCCGACACGTTTTTTTCATTTCCCATTGTCAAGAAAAACGAAAACCCCACAAGCGATGACTTCATCGACGAGTGGCGCGACTTTTTGCGTGAAGACATCGTGGAAGACTATCAAGAGTGGGTGAAAAAACTCAACAAAGACAACGCACAGCCGCTCATCTATGGCTCTGAAAGCGACAAAATCATTAGAAACATGAGCTTTGCCGCCTACACAGCCAAATACAAAGTGCTCATTCAGTGGCTACCCGAGAAAATGAATGAAGCCTGCGCCAACAAGTTGCTCAAACTCATCGAAGAGCCATCGGCCGACTGCATCTTCATTTTGGTGAGCAACGATGCACAAGCCATATTGCCCACCATTTTCTCTCGCACTCAACGTGTGGAACTCAAAAAACCATCGACACAAGAAATTGCCCAATACATTGCCCACCGCTATAACATCGACATGCAAGACGCTATGGCCGTGGCAGCCCCTGCCGATGGCAATGTGGTGCAAGCCAAAAACAACATGCAACTCGACAGCGAGAGTCGCAAGTTTCACGCCAATTTTGTGCAACTCATGCGCCTGGCCTACATGCGCGACCTCAAGTCGCTCAAAGACTGGAGCGAAATGATTGCCGACTATAAACGCGAAAAAACGCGCCGGTTTCTTGCCTATTGCACTCGCATGGTGCGAGAAAACTTTATCTACAACCTGCACTGCCCCACTCTCAACTATGAAACGCAAGAGGAAGAAGCCTTTAGCAAAAATTTTGCCCCTTTCATCAACGAGAACAATGTGGAGCGCATGCTTGAGCAATTTGACCATGCCGAAACCGACATCAAGATGAATGGTAATGCCAAAATTGTGCTCTTTGACATGGCTATAAAAATCACTATCCTCATCAAAGTTTAATTTTTCTCTCTCAACACATCGAGCAATTATGATGCCCTACCCTCCCTTTTTGCAAGTCATAGCGCAACACTACAACCAACTGGGTCACAAGCTCACCGACTACTGTTTTGTGTTTCCCAACCGTCGCAGCAGTCAATTTTTCAAGCACTACCTTGAGCAAGAGGTGACTCAACTCATGTTGCAACCCCACATCACCACCATCAGCGATTTCATTGCCGACACAACGGGCGACATTGCGGCCTCACCCATCGAGTCGATGTTTATGCTCTATCATGCCTATTGCGAGCTAAACAACAACGAAGACTATGAATTTGACAAGTTCGTTTACTGGGGAGGTATCATATTGAGCGATTTCAACGATGTCGACATGTATAGGGTCGACGCCGAGCAGTTGTTTAAAAACACACGCGAACTCAAAGAAATTGCCACCGACTACATGACACCTGAACTCAAGGAAACAGTTGAGCGTTTCTTGAACGTGCAAGTGCCCTCAAACGAGGACGACGACAAGCTGTTTGTGAAAAAAAACTATCTCAAACTGTGGCAACAACTCTATGAGCTATACTGCAAGTTTAATGAGAAAATCGAGGAGCAAGGGCTATCCTACAGGGGCAAGATGATGAAAAAGGCAGTAAAGGTGCTTCAAGACACTGCTCCCCATGAGTTGCCATTCAAGAAATATGTGTTTGTGGGCTTCAACATGCTCTCCAAGAGCGAAAAATGCATCTTCGGCACTTTAAAGAAAAAAGGGGTTGCCGAGTTTTGCTGGGACTATAACTCACCTGCCTTTGCCCGCAGTGGCAACATGGCCACCAAGTTCATGGACGGCTATGTGAAGCAATTTCCCAATGCTGTTCAAGAACAAAAAATCAATCAATTTCCCCACATCACTGTCACCGGCATTCCGGCTCGCACCGGGCAAGCCAAATGCGCTTTCAACATCATCGATCAATGGGTGAAAAATGGAGAAGTGGGCAATGTGGACAATGCTATCGACACTGCCATAGTGCTACCCGATGAAGCCTTGTTCATGCCTCTCATCAACTCGGTGAGCGACTCTATATCCAACATCAACGTGACTGTGGGCTATCCACTGCGAGGCAGCGACATTGCATCGCTCATGCGCATGGTGGCCAACATGCACCATCATGCCTCAAAAAATGGTGGAGAAAACGAATATAGTTTTTATCGCGACCATGTGAAAACCGTGCTTTCACACCCGCTCATCAAGTCATTGTTCACCAGCAGTTCAACACGCTTGTTGAGTCTCATCGACAACGAGAATCTATTTAACATTCCCGAGAGCACATTCAAGGACACTGGCTTTGAGAACCTGTTTGTCACAATCAAAAATCTCAAAGACAACAGCGATGTGATTGCCTATATCGACAACATTGCCCAATTTGTTGAGCGCGTGGAACACCTCATGAACGGCGACACCCAACCCACGCAAGGCACACTTGAAGGGCTCGCAGACAATGAGGTTGAAGCCAGCGATGAGCCAGCTACCATGACAGCAACTGGCTTTCTTGCAAAAATATAGAGCTGTGCTCAATGAAATTAAAGAAATGATTGCCCTGTATGGCGCACCCATGCACGAAACAACGGTGTTTTACCTCATCGATCGCCTTGTGTCGCTCTACACCATTCCATTTCAAGGCGAGCCTTTGGCAGGCCTGCAAATCATGGGTGTGCTCGAGACCCGATGCCTCGACTTTAAAAACTTGATCGTGATGTCGATGAACGAGCGAGTGTTTCCACGCAAGTTTTTCACCAGCTCTTTCATACCCACTTTCTTGCGCAAAGCCCATGAAATGGCAACAATCGAGCACCAAGAGTCGATGATGGCCTACTACTTTTTCAGGCTCATTGCGCGTGCTCAAAACGTGCACTTGCTCTACGACTGCAGCAGTCAGGCCATGGGGTCGGGCGAGTATTCACGATTCATCAAGCAACTCAATCTCATCTATGGCCAAGACATTCATCACAGCCAACTCTCGCTCAAGGTGCAACCTTCCAACACGCTTGAAATCAATGTAGCCAAAACTGCACACATTGCTCAAGCCATCGAAGCCTATCGCAGTGAGGGGTTTCCCAAAGCCTATCTCTCGGCAAGCTCAATCAAAGAGCACATCAAATGCCCCCTCAAGTTCTATTTTCATCACATCGAGAAACTCAACGACGACAACAAGGAGAGTGAATTTATGGACGCTGCCACCTTTGGCTCGATTGTGCACGACACCTTGCAGCAACTCTACTACCCCGATGGCAAGCAAGATGCCAAGGGGCACTATATCGTGACCCAGCAAGCCATTGAAAACTTCAAGAAAAACGCTCTCAACACATTCTTAATTCAAAACACCAACTTGCTATTTTTGCATCGCAAAGAGGGCGAGCTCAACACTCCTCTCACTGGCGAGGCGAGCATTATCTTCGATGCCATGCACACCTATGCCTGCAATGTGCTCAACTATGACTTAGAGCTGTTGCAACAACACAAGGCCGGCTTTTTTGAAATATACGAGTGCGAAAAAACTCACCAATTAGCCTTGCAGCTGGGCAACAATTGCACCTTCAATTTCACCTATAAGGCCGACCGCATCGACAAAATTGGAGGCACCGGCCCGTTGCGCATCATCGACTACAAAACAGGTAAAGACGAGACAAAATTCAGCAATGTTGAACATCTCACACAACGCAATTGCACCAAGAATGTTGATGCCATACGCCAGCTCTTTCTCTATTGCAATGCCTACAAGCAGGAACACCCCAATGAGCAAGAAATCATGCCCGTCATCTACAAGTTGCGCGACATCAACGAGTCGGGAGTGAAATATGGACAAGAGGTGGTTGAAAACTTTGAAACAGCCACAGGAAAAAAAGGGAAAAAAGAAGAATTTGAAGAATTTGAACTAAACAAGAAATTTATTGAGCACATGAGCACACTCATGAATGGTGAATTTTTCTCGATGGAAAAGCCTATAAGTCAATGCGACAAAGACTCCACCACATGCCAATATTGCAACTTTGTGGAGTTTTGCAGGCGGTAGCTATATGAGGCTTCACTTTTAAACATATTCTTTGGCTTCGATTTTGCCACACAGCACCCAATAGGCATTCAGGGCCAACGCTTCAAGCTCTCCCTCGCCCGGATAGCAATAAACAGGGGCGAGAAACTCGATGCGCTTGAGCAATCGCGACATCACATATTGGCTGTGAGCCATGCCGCCGGTAATTAAAATGGCATCGACCTTGCCATAGAGCACGGCAGCCTCGGCAACAATATTCTTGGCAATGTGATAAATCATGGCATCGATGATGAGCTCGGCATGCTTGTCGCCTGCAGCAATGCGATCTTGAATTTCCATGAGGTTGTTGGTGCCCAGCAATGCCGTCAGTCCAGCTTGCCCGGCAATGCGCTTGAGCAACTCTTTCTCGGTGTATTTGCCACTAAAACACAACCTAATGAGATCGGCCGCGGGCAACGAGCCAGCGCGCTCAGGCGAGAAGGGCCCCTCACCATCGAGGGCATTGTTGGCATCAACGGCACGTCCATGGTCGTGGGCTGCAATCGACACACCTCCGCCCAAGTGACACACAATGAGGTTGAGGTCTTCATAGTTGCACCCCATTTGGCGAGCATGTCGACGAGCAATAGCGCGCTGATTGAGAGCGTGCCAAATGCAAATGCGCTTCATGAGCGGAGAGCCACAAATGCGTGCATAATCGTTTAGCTCATCTACTACACCCGGGTCGGCAATGAAACTGCGACATCCTTCAATTTGCGAAGCAATGGAGTGAGCAATAAAACAACCCAAGTCGCAAGCGTGCCAGTGCACAGCATGGCGTGTGTCGTTGAGCATGAGTTCATTGATTTCATACACTCCACCAGCCACAGGCTTGGCAAGGCCACCCCGCCCTATCACCGCTTGAAAATCGAGAGCAATGTTCATCGCTTGAAGCTCGTGCAACACCACTTGAGTGCGAAAATCGAGTTGGTCGATAATGCTGTCAAATTGTGCCAACTGCTCACGACTGTGCTCGATATTGCAACTATTCACAAGCTGCTCGTTGTCGTAAACAGCTATTTTGGTTGAGGTTGAACCTGGATTTATTACAAGAATGCGCATCATTTCATTAATATAGAAGAAGTAATTGAAACATTAAAGAGTCGCAACAAGTAGACTCTTTAATCAAAAATCGTGCCTAAAAACTTTAGCCACACATGGCAGCCACTACCAAGCTATAAAACTTCGACACAGTGCTATCGGCTCGCGACGACACCACCACGGGTACCATGGCACCCTGCAACAGTCCGGCTGTCGACGCTCCTGCAAAAAGGGTGATAGCCTTGTAGAACACGTTGCCCGACTCAATGTCGGGAAATATCACGGCATCGGCATCGCCAGCAACAGGCGATTCAATGCCTTTGGTCATGAGACTCTCAACGTTGCAAGAGGTTTTGAGGTCGAGCGGACCATCAACCACACACTTGCCAAACCGCCCTGCAACTGCCATGTCGATAATTTCTTGATAACCCACAGTGAATGGGAAATGCTTGCCATTGGCTTTCTCGGTGCAATGAATGAGCGATATTTTGGGCTCTTCGATGCCAAAAGAGTGACACAAACGCGCCACATAGGCCACTTGCTGCACTCGTTGCTCCTGCGTGGGATAGGGAATCACTGCCCCATCGGTAAAGGCAAGCAACTTGTGATAAGCCGGAATGGCTGCTACTGCAATGTGGGTTAAGATGTTGCCTTGTGGCAAGATGCCCGTTTCCTTGTTGAGCACAGCACGCAACAAGTTGTCGGTGTTGATGAGACCTTTCATCAAAATGTCTACAGCACCCTCGCGCGCGAGAGCAACAGCCTTGCCCGCTGCATCGTCGGGAGTCGAGGCCTCCACATAGCTCACTCGGCTCGCAAATGGTTGCAACTCCTCACGCTCTCGCAACTGCTCTTCACAGCCCACAAAGGCTATTTCTACAAAACCAGCTTGCAAAGCCATCACACAGGCTTCAACGGTGTGGAAGTCGGCTGCCCACACAACAGCAACTTTCTTGATTGCTTGCCGTGCAGTCAAAACTCCTATCAAATTCTGAAAACCATTATTGTTTGTCATTATTTTCGTCGTTTAATTCAATATTTAATAGGTAATAGGCTTAAAAAACTAAAAATTAAAAATTACCCGGAAATATCGATACAAATATAACAAAACCTAAGCGACTGCACACACTCTCTTATCTGATTTTTAGTAAAAAAGAGCATCGAGCACAGCATGATTTTAGCCGTGATTTCACGGCAAGCCGGCAACAGGAGATAAAATACCAATTTTTAGGTATTGTAAAGAAATCGACATGCACCTAACTTTGCAAGCACAAGAGTTAGAGTTTTAAGAATAAATAAAAAAGGAACTACTTTACATTGCATAATAAATACTCACAAGCTCAATTGAAAGCGCACCGTTTTTTTGGTCTCAAAGAAAAACTGGTGCGCTTTCTTGGGGTATCCCTCATGTTGAAAACTTAACAATCAAAAAAAATAAAAAGAAACATTATTCTCAACTCATTGCACTGCTTGTGGCACTGCTCCCGGCTTGCGCAACACTATCGGCACAAGAGTTGCATACAAGCCCTTTTCACGATGACGACCACGAGCACGGCCTCTTTGTGGGCAGCGCTGCAACCTACTGGAACAACAACAAAACCAACACCTCAACTCTACAGTTTTTTCCCGAAGCAGGCTGGCGATTCAATCGCACATGGGCGGCAGGTGTGATGCTGGGCTACGGATTGAGCAACGACGGCTGGGGATTGCGCTTTGCTCCCGAAGAAGTGATGATTGGTCTTGAACTCGAATTCTAAAGCCTTCCCTCAAGCACCTTCAAACCTCATTTATCAGCCCCCAAGCCAAGTGGCTTGAGCCTCCCCTTGCCTTGTGGGGAAGTTCAAGCCACTTGACTTGTTGGGTTTTGCGGGGCTGGTTATTCAACCAGCTCTTTCTTGGTGGTGCCGTCGCTGTAGCGCACGATGTTGATGCCCTGCTGTG
>CAMYCE010000013.1 GCA_947254205.1 uncultured Prevotellaceae bacterium | reverse complement strand
CAAAATAATTTGACAAAAACAAAGAAACCTAATGACCGATTTGGGTTTAATAGTCGATTAGCCCTGTCGTGTGTCGTCGACAGCATAGCCAAAGAGGGCAAAGTCGCCTTTTAAAGGGTCGTCGGGAAACACTTTCTTCAATTCTTGAGTGAGCTTGATGACTGTGCTCATGCCGGGAGTTTTACTGTCGATGAGTTTCAACTTTTGTGCTTCTTGCATCACGTGAGTGTCAAGAGGAATGAGCAATGTGCGCTTGTCGATAAAAGTCCATAACCCTAAATCAACAGGTGAGTTGTCGCGTACCATCCACCGCAAAAACATGCACACCCTTTTGCACGACGATTGCGTGTTTTGTGGCACCGAGTGTCCCACGTCCCAATTCTTGAAAAATGTGGTGATTGCCTCAATGGCTTGTGGCGCTGTGGAGGCTTGTGTCCTCATGTAGGCCCCCATGCTTCCATGTTGCATGAGCATGCCGTGCAGGGCGTTGAGCAACTCTCTCATGTGATGATGCGATTGCAAGCGATAATAACTTGCTGGCACATCGGGCAACACAGCTTGATAGGCCTTGCTGGCAATCCACTCCACAAGGTTACCGCTCGATTGGTCGATAAAGAACTTGATTTTGGGCATGAATTGCTTGCGATGGCCATAGCTCAAGCAAGAGGCAATAAATGCCATGAGTTCTTGATTTTGAACTCCTTCAACTTGATGCATGGCCCAACTTGGGTCTCCGTCGATAAAACTTGCAGTTTCATAGCGTTGAGCCAAGGCTTGAAGTCGCAACAGGGTGTTTTTGTTCATGATGAGAGAGGAGTTATTGTGTGTGGGGGGGGAGCCCGAAGATCTATATGTCGGAGAACAATCCATACAAGCGACCATCGATGAGGTCGGTCACTTTTTTGAAGTCATCGGCATTTTCACCAAAGTCGGTGTTGTCTCCATCTATCACAATCATGTTGCCCTTATAGGTAGCAATCCAGTCTTCATATCGCTGATTCAGTCCCTTGAGATAGTCGAGTCGCATGGTTTGTTCATACTCTCGTCCGCGTTTTTGAATGTGATTCACAAGGTGTGGCACTGAAGCGCGAATGTAGACCATGAGGTCGGGCAACTTCACCAGCGAAATCATGAGTTCAAAAAGGTCGGTATAGTTGGCAAAATCGCGATCGCTCATGAGCCCCATGTCGTGCAAGTTGGGGGCAAAGATGCGGGCATCTTCAAAGATTGTGCGGTCTTGAATAATCGTTTCTTTCGACCTTGATATTTCTACAACATCGCGAAAACGCTTATTTAAAAAATAAATTTGCAGGTTAAACGACCATCTTTCCATGTCCTCATAGTAGTCGGCAAGATAGGGGTTGTTGTCCACGGGTTCAAATTGTGGAGTCCAGCCATAGCGTTTAGCCAGCATCTTGGTGAGTGTGGTTTTTCCACTACCAATATTTCCTGCAATTGCAATGTGCATGTTTCTATTGTTCTGTTTGTTGGTTGCTAAATAACCCAAAAAGCTTTCCATCAATGCGGTTGATGATGCTTCGAGCATCTTTGGGATTGTTTTGATAGTCGATATTGTCAACATCAATCGTCATCACCTTTCCTTTATATTTATTGTATATAAAGTCTTCATATCGATCGTTGAGATTGCTGATGTAGTCGAGAGGCATTTGTTGCTCATAGTCGCGACCACGTTTTTCGATATTGTCGACAAGATGAGGCACCGAGGCGCGCAAATATATCATGAGGTCGGGTAGTTTCACCACCTCAAGCATGTCTTCAAAAAGCTCCATGTAGGTTTCATAGTCACGTTCCGAGAGGTTGCCCATGGCTTTATTGTTGGCCGTGAACACATACACACCTTCAAATATTGAGCGATCTTGAATAATTGTGTTGGTCGATTGGCCGATTTCGAGCAGGTCGCGAAATCGCTCCTTGAGGAAAAAAACCTCCATGTTAAACGACCATCGAGCTATATCTTTGTAATAATCGTCGAGATAGGGGTTAAACTCCACTTGCTCAAAGCGTGGCTCCCAGCCATAATGGTGGGCGAGCAAATTGGTGAGCGTGGTTTTTCCACTACCTATATTTCCGGCAATGACGATATGCATCGTTTTTCTTGTATTTCGTCTTGATAATTAGAAAATTGCGTGTTTAGTTTTGTGTTTTCACGCAAATGTTTCTACAAATTTAGCTAAAATTATTGAGACAACCCATTAGCAGTCCATTTTCTTTTTGCAATATATTTTCAATGCATCATGACTTGAATTGTGTTGATTTCTTGAGTATATTTTTTGTCGTTTGCTTAATTTTCAATAAATTAGCACCGCTTTTTGATAGCAGGAACTTCCTGTGTAATTAAATTTTGAATAACTAAGAAACATGAAAAAAAAATTACTGAATTTTTTGAGTGCAACAATTGTACTATTGTGTGGCATTAACGTGAATGCAGCCGACTTTTCGGTGCAAGGACTTTTCTTCTCGGTGGTTTCTCCCGGCGATTTAACTTGCAAGGTTGTGAAAGGTGAGTCCCTTTATGCGGGTGACATTGTGGTGCCCGGCAGTGTTTCTCATGATGGCAAGACCTATAAGGTGGTTGCTGTTGATGAAAAAGCTTTTAGCGACTGCATTGGTTTGACTTCGGTGAGTGTGCCTGCTTCGGTTGAGAAAATTGGCGATAATGCATTCTTGGGTTGTAAAGCTTTGGCAAGAGTCTCTATTGAAGATGGCGAGAGCACTTTAACTCTTGGAAGCAACGACAAGAAAAAAGGGTTGTTTAATGGTTGCCCATTAAAGTCTTTACACTTGGGACGCAACATTTCATACACAGCCGATAAGGCTCATGGTTATTCGCCTTGTCTCGACATCACGAGCTTAAAGGAAGTGACATTTGGCGATAAAGTCACAACTATTGGCCGCTCATTGCTGTGTGGCTGCACAGGGCTCACATCAATCGTTTTCCCCGAAAGGCTCGAAAGCATTGAAGACCTTGCTTTTCAGGAGTGTTCGGGACTTGTTGATGTGAAAATTCCTAACCAAGTTACCAAAATTGGTGACCTTGCTTTTCAAGGTTGCACGGGCATGACAACACTTGTGGTGGGTGATGCTGTGAAATTGATTGGTGGCTATTCGTTTTCCAATTGCGAGGCTCTCACTACTGTGACGATAGGAGCCGGCATCGATAGCATTGCCGATGAGGCTTTTAGCAACTGCAAAAATATCACCAAAGTCACAGCTTTAAATCCTGTGGCATGTCGCACTTCAATTGTAGATATGCGCTATGTGTTTGACGACAATGCCTATGCCAATGCCACGCTCTTTGTGCCCAAAGGCTCGCTTGATTCCTATAAAAAGCAGTTTGGTTGGAAGCAATTTGACCACATGCAAGAGTTAGACCCTCAATCTTCGGTAGAGCAGGTGCTTGAGCAAGAAATTGCTATTGAGGCTTGCAATGGAAATCTCACCATTGGTGCTCTTGCAGCCAATGCACAAGTTGAAATTTTCACTCTTGATGGCAAAGTAGCCTATCGAGGCAATGAGGCAGTGATTGCATTGCCCACTCAAGCCATCTATATTGTTAAAACAATGGGAAAAGTTTTTAAGGTAGCTCTTTAACACAAGGCCACCAATAAAATTTTTAAGGTTCTGTAGGTTTTTGTACCTTTATAGTCAAAAACCTACAGATTTATTTTGCTTATTTCATTGAGAAAAAAAATAAAATGATTGAAATTAACAATGGCATTATCAAGACGGTGCGTTCGCTGTCGGCCAAGAAATATCGCGAAGCCGAAGGCCTGTTTGTGGCCGAAGGCACCAAGTGTGTGCGCGACACATGGAGAGCTTTTAATTGTCGCTGGCTCATTTGCACACGTGCATGGCACGACCGTCTTGCCAATGCTTCGATGCACGATAAAATTGTGCTGGCCAACAACCAACAGCTGTCGAGAATTTCGCAGTTCAGCACGCCCAGCGATGTGATAGCAGTTTATGACTTGCCACGTTATGAGGTTGATAGTCATGAGGTAAATGAAAATCTCAACATTGTGCTCGACAATGTTCAAGACCCTGGCAATTTGGGCACAATCATTCGTCTGGCCGACTGGTATGGAATTCGCAACATTTTTGCCAGTGTGGGCACCGTCGATGTGTTTAATCACAAGGTAGTGCAAGCCACTATGGGGGCGATTTCGCGAGTAAAGGTGCACTATGGCGACCTTGAAGACTTGCTCGACGAGTATCCCGACCTACCCGTGTGGGGGACTTTTCTCGATGGCGAAAACATTTATAATTCTCCTTTGCAAAACAAGGGCTTTGTGGTGTTTGGCAACGAGGGGCAAGGCATAGGTGCCAAGGTGGCAGCTAAGGTCACAAGCCGATTGCTCATTCCCTCATGGCCTCATGCTGGCGACACAAGCGAGTCGCTCAATGTGGGAGTTGCAGCGGCAATTGCGATTAGCGAGTTTAGACGTGGGGTATTGTCGAGTTCAAAATAAAGATAGAAGATGGCAAAACAATTGAAAACGATGTTCTACTGCAAGAATTGCGGTGCCGAGTCGCCCAAGTGGGTGGGTCGTTGCCCTGCTTGTGGCGAGTGGAACACCTATATAGAAGAACCTGTTGCACCCAAGGCTTCTCGCTCGACATCGCTATTGGGGCATGCCGGAGGAGAACGCAAGGTGATAGCTCCCATTAAAATTGGAGACATCAAGACCGAAGAATTGCCTCGCATCAAGTTGCCCAGTGTGGAGCTCGACCGTGTGTTGGGCGGTGGGTTGGTGCCCGGTTCTATCATTTTGGTGGGAGGAGAGCCCGGCATTGGCAAGTCGACACTGGTGTTGCAAAACGTGTTGCGCATCAGGTCGCGCAAGGTGCTCTATATTTCGGGCGAGGAAAGCCCACAACAATTGCGCATGCGAGCCGACCGCATTGCCGGAGGCAAGATGGATTGTGAGTGCTACTTGCTGTGTGAAACTTCTCTCGACAATATTTTTGCAAGCATTCGTGCCGAAAAGCCCAATTTGATTATTGTCGATTCAATACAGACGATTGCCAGCGACCAGCTGGATTCGGCGGCAGGCAGTGTGAGCCAAGTGCGTGAATGTGCAGCTGCCTTTCTGCGTTATGCCAAAGAGACCAACACGCCGGTTATTCTCATTGGCCACATCAACAAGGAGGGGAGCATTGCAGGCCCCAAGGTGCTTGAGCACATTGTTGATGCCGTGTTGCAATTTGAGGGCGACCGCCACTACATGTATCGCATTTTGCGCAGCATCAAAAACCGATTTGGCAACACAAGCGAAATTGGTATTTATGAAATGAAGCAAGATGGATTGCGCGAAGTCACCAATCCCAGCGAGATGTTGCTTTCGCAAAGTAGCGAGTCGTTGTCGGGAACGGCTATTGGAGTCACGGTTGATGGCGCACGCCCTTTTCTTATAGAAACTCAAGCATTGGTGAGCACGGCTGCCTATGGCACAGCTCAACGCTCGGTCACAGGATTTGACCCCCGACGCATGAACATGTTGCTTGCCGTGCTCGAGAAGCGTGTGGGCTTTAAACTGGCTCAAAAAGATGTGTTCTTGAACATTGCAGGCGGGCTCAAAGTGAATGACCCTGCTCTCGATTTGGCTGTGATTTGCTCTATTTTGTCGAGCAATGTGGACATGCCCGTCAGTAAAGGGGTGTGCATGAGTGGCGAGGTGGGATTGTCGGGCGAAATCAGGCAAATCACTCGCATTGATCAACGCATTGCCGAGGCCGAAAAATTAGGTTTTAACACCATCATCATTCCTGCCAACAACACCAAGGGCTTGCACACAAGCAAGCTGAAAATTAAACTTGTAGAGGTGGCTAAGGTTGAAGAAGCCTTTCGCCACTTGTTTGGCTAAAGGTCGCTGTAATTGGGAATATCTTTCAAGAAATGGTAGGACTTAGTCGTGTAGTCGATTCTACAGCAATAATGTGATAGTCCGTTCGACACAATGAGATAGCCAGCCATCATCACCATGTTGTAGCGCACAATTTGGTCAAAAACCTGCTGTGTGATATTGATGTGTGGGGCTTTATATTCCACAATCACCAGCGGGTTGCCATTGCCATCGGCCACCAGCGTGTCGCATCGGCGTTTAATGCCGTTTTGCAACAGTGAAATTTCGTTGGCCATGAGCGCTGCAGGGAATTTCTTTTCTTGAATGAGAAAGGTCACAAAGTTTTGTCGCACCCATTCTTCGGGAGTGAGCGTGATGAACTTGCGACGCAGATTATCAAATATAATCCATGCCCCTTTTTCGTTCTTTTTTATATTGAACTGATAGTCAGGAAGATTTAATTTCTGCATTGGTTTTAGATTTGCACAACTCGCAAATTGATTGTAAATTTAGCAATTATTAATCACACATTCAAGCCACAATGCCACCAAAAAAGGAAGAGGTGAGTTACTTCTCGCTACGCAATGAAATTATAAGCAAGAAATTCCGCCCAATCTATGTGTTGCAGGGCGAGGAGCCCTATTATATCGACCAGTTGAGCGACCTCATTGTCGACAATGCACTCAGCATCGATGAGCGCGACTTCAATCTTTCAATCAACTATGGCATGGACGTTGACATTCGCAATGTGATAGCCTCTTGCAAGCAATATCCTGCCATGTCGCAATATCAAGTGGTGGTGTTGCGAGAAGCTCAAAATGTGGGCAAGGCCAACAACAAGCAAAACAATGCCGAGCTCAACATGCTCAAATTCTATGCCGAGAAACCGCTCGAAAGCACCATTTTGATAGTGTGCTACAAGGGAGGCAGCATCAAGGCAACCGAGTTCTTGAATGCAATGAAGGCCAATAAATCGGGCGTGGTGTTCTCATCGGCCAAGTTGCGCGAGCGCGACTTGCCCCGTGTGATACAAGACTATTGCCAGTCGTTGAAGCTAAACATCGATGACAAATCGACCTCAATGCTTGCCAATTTTGTGGGCACCGACTTGTCGCGCATGTTTGGCGAAATCGACAAGTTGCGACTGCTTGTGAAAAGCGACTTGCGCATCACACCGGCATTGATAGAAGAAAACATTGGCATCAGCAAAGACTACAACAACTTTGAACTTGAAGATGCCCTGATAGCACGCCACAGCGAGAAGGCTTTTAAGATTATCGACTACTATCGACGCAATCCCAAAAACAATCCGGTGGTGGTGACGGTGAGCATGCTCTATGGCTTGTTTTCCAATGTGTTGCTGGTGAATACTGCCAAAAATAAAACCGATGAAGGCTTAATGGCCCAATTGGGAGCAAGGTCAATTTATAGGGTGCGCAAATTCAAAGAAGCCACACGCAACTACAACACAAGAGCATGTGTCAACATCATCAGCTATTTGCGAGATTGCGATGTGAAAAGCAAAGGGCAAGGATCACGTCAAGATGCCTATGACTTGTTGCAAGAGCTCATCTACAAGATTCTGCATGCTTGATTTGTCCAGAAAATTATTTACTCACTTCAACCTAAATAGATAGCCCAGCGACACCATCACGCTCATTGAATTGGAGCCCGAAAAAGTGTCGGCCTTATGATTGCTGAACACGTCATTGAGGCCATAATAGAACCTTGCTTCGGCCTGCAAGGAGTGTTTGTGATTCATCTGCCACTCAACCCCTGCTCCCAATGAAATCCCATAGTCAAATCGGTTTTTGACGGGTAAGTTAAATTGATCGGTATTGCGCTTGTTGGGAAAGTTATCGATATTGCTCAGGTGGCTATAGTCGAAATTTGATGTTGTTTTGCTTGCAATCATGTAGCCCACTTCGGGTCCTGCATTAAAAAACACCCGATATGGCCAATTGCCAAAATAAATGTGGGTGAGCATGGGCAACTGCAAGTAGGTGAGTTGGCGTTGAAACTGGAAGTCATATCCTTCAAATTTTTCTTTCCACCCTCGTTGCTCAACGTTGAGCTCAACTTGCAGTCCAAAGTGTTTTTCTTCGATATAGCGAAATATACCTCCCATCATGGCTCCCATTTTCATGCTTTGTGGCACAGTTGGGTTGAAGTTGAGCTTTGAAAAGGTCACGCCACCTCGTCCTCCCACAGCAATATTGGCTGATTGTTGCTCTTGTGCATGCAGTGTTGCAAAACCACACAAGAGAAGTGCTGTGATGAGTGCTGATTTAAACCACTTGAGCATCGTTGCTTTTTTTTTATTTAATGATGCTTTCGCTCACGTTGTGATTATTAAAATGAATGAGTTCGACACATTGATTCACAAGTCCACCCCAATTGCTTGCGCGCTTGAGTGAAATATCCATTTGCACACCATCATAATAGGGCGTTTGGCTGTTGATTTCCACACCATTGCCCAAACTATTGATAGCAAAGATGCCCATGTCAAAGCCCAGCAAGCCCATTGAGGGAGACGTGGCTATCATCGACTCTCGATAGTTTTTAGCAAACTTGCGCTCAATGCGCTTGCCTCGCTTTTCGTTGGCAACAAAAAAGCGTGAATACACATAGGTGTCGATGGCTTGAAATGTTGATTTGAACTCTTTGCTATAGGTGAGAAATTCGGGCTGGCCAAGCATAGCTATCTCGCAATCATATCGCTCTTGCTTGGCTTGCTTGATGGCTCCAGCTATTTTTTTCAAGAAAGTTTTGCTTCCCGATGTAGGGACAAAAAGATAGTTGCTTCCCGGGTCAAGTCGCTGAGTGATAGTGTTGTAATCGAGGTTATTGACAACCGAAATGCTTTGAAATTTTGATTTTTTCGACTTCAAAAAATCTTTGATACTATTAGATGTTTCTTGATCGCCACTTTCGGCATCTTCAAGAAAAATGATAGTGTAGTCTTTAAATTGAGAGTTGAGCCAGTTGTTCACAATGCCAATCATGTGTGATGTGGGCATCACCATTTGCAACACTTTGGGCACTGTGCGATAATCTTCATTTTTTGAAGAGAAACAGTTGGCAACAGCAATGCCATGTTCTTTTCCAAAATTGATGCATCGTTGCAATTGCTTGGGCTCTCCGGGAGCAAAGATGAGATCCATTTTCTTCATTTGCTTGAGGGCGAGGATACTGTCGGTTACATCGAGGTTGTGCTCAGTGTCAAACACGTTCACATTCACCTTCTTGCCTGCTCTATTGCCCACGCTGTCTACTGCCAGTAGAAAACCTTTGTAGAAGTCGGTGTAGAGATAGGCTTGGCGTGGCGCATTGCTCTTGTGAAGCTGAAATGGAAGCACGATGGCAATGTTGATTTCATTGTCTTTTTTCACCTTGTGCACGTCGTTATACACCTGTTCCATCTTAGAGGCATAGGTTTGCTCCAACTCTTTTTCGGTTGCACGGCTTGAGTTGATTTGTGCCACAGTAGAACCCTCTTTGGGAATATAAATCACCTTGCCTTTTTTCAATTTTTTAATCTTGGGGTTGGCTTCTTTGAGTTTGGCCACCGGCATGTTGTTGGCTCTTGCCACACTTTCATAGCTGTCGCCTTCAAGCACTTCATAGGCATAAAACTGCGTGATGTTGCGATTCACCATGATGTTTTGGGCTGTGTTGGGCGACACTTTGATGACTTCGCCTTCAATAAAATTGTTGGGATAGATACCCGGGTTAAGCAACAACAAGTTTTCTATGGTTGTGTTGTATTGTTTCGACACGCCATAAAGGGTTTCGCCTTGCTGAATGGTGTGGTAGATGCAGCTTTCTCCGTCTGTGCTATGACTCTCTTGCGAGATGTAGTGGCCTTGTGGAATGGTGAGCATGTCGCCAGGTTGCACGCCTGCATAGGCGGAAGGGTTGGCTTGTGTGAGAGCATCGATTGCAATGTCATAGAGTTTTGCAATGCCATAGAGCGTTTCGCCCGTTTTCACCACGTGGGTCACTTTTTGTTGCTTGATAGCAACCTGTGTGTGTGTGTTGCCATTGCCTTTAAAGGCTTTTACGGGGAAGAAGAGTAGTTGTTTCTTTGCCACTCCATGCATGGCCGAAGGGTTGTAGCAAGTGATGTCTTGTGTGGTGATGCCCAATTTCCCGGCAATTTTGTTGAGGTCTTCATTCCCTCCCACTTTATAGTAGTAGTAGGCCTCATTTCCAATGTTTTTAATTGGGAGCTTGTGCAACGAGGATTGGGCCATGAGGCTAATAGTGAATAGCGCCAGTGTCAACAGGATAAAAGGTTTTAAAATCTTAATCATAATCTATAATGACTTTGATGTGAAAGGGCTACACCACCAAGTAGTGCCCCACTATTATACATATTGCAAAAATACAAAGAAAATTTCTAATTGCGATGCTTAGCAAGCAGTTATTGCAACCATGCAACATTAAAAAATGGGATTAACCACACGTTCGCCCGTGAGTTTGGCAAGTGTTTTGCGAGTTTGCACCAGCGATTGAATTTCTTTTAATATTTCGGTCACTTCATTGCCACTTGCTTTTTTGAGCAAGTCGTTGAGTTTGAGAATTCGATCCTCAACCAGAGCATTTTTCCAGCCAAAAATTGCTTCGGGAATGAGTGTGCACAACCTGTCATATTCACTGGTGACCAGTGCAAATTGTGTGTGTATTTTGCTCAGGTGGTGCTTTTCGCTCACGAGTTCCAACGACACACACCTGATGTTGTCGTGAATGTCGTTGCACAACTTTTTTTCAAGATAAGTCTGCCTGTAGTTCATCATTTCCTCCTCAGAGGTCATGGCCACTTTTTTCTCGAGATTTTTCTCTTTGGCTTCGATTGTTGCACTATCGCTCATTTCTTCGGCAGCAATTTGTGCATATCCCTCTTTGAGCAATGCTTGGCGTTTTTCTTCTTGCGATGCCATGAATGTGGCAAGGGCTTGATAAAAGTCGGGGACCATGGCCACGGCAATATCAAAGATGGCGCGATAGGTTTCGTTTGAAAAACTCATGTTGTCGGCAAGCAGCTCCATGTAGATGTATTCACACACTGTGGTGGGGCGGCTTTCATTGTTTTCATAGGTGGTTTCACACAGGTAGCACATGCCATATTTGGCAATATATCTTATGACCTCGGCCTCGTGTCGCTGTAGCTTGTTGTTGCGCACCTGTGTTGTGAAAACTTCTTGACTCGCTACAGGTTGCGATGACGAAGAAGAAGGCACGCTATCAACCGCTTGAGTGGCAACTGCTTGAGGCGCATCGTTGTGGTGAAGTGCTCGATTGCGCTCACGCTCCTGTCGTTTAAATTCTTCGTCTTTGAGTTTTCTCCTGTTTTTCTTAATCTCTTGCATCACCACAGCCTCTTCTATATCTAAGTCGTTGCTGCATTCTTTGGCATAGATTGAGCGAGTGATGCTGTCGGGTATCACCGAAATCGACTTGATGATGTCGGCAATTGCACTGGCTTTTTTGATAGGGTCGTTAGCACTATCTTTGAGCAGCACAGCTGTTTTAAATTTAATGAAGTCGGTTTCGTTGTCTTCGATATATTGCAGAATTTGCGATGCACTGTGCGATCGGGCAAAACTATCGGGATCTTCGGGGGCAGGGAGCAATAGGACCTTCACATTCAACCCTTGGCCAAGTAGCATGTCCACGCCACGCAGTGCGGCATGAACGCCGGCTTCATCGCCATCAAACATCTCGGTTACATGCTCGGTAAAGCGTCTTATTTTCACAATGTGGCCTTCGGTGAGTGCAGTGCCCGACGAGGCAATCACATTTTCAAAACCAGCTTGATGCATCGAAATCACGTCGGCATAGCCTTCAACAATCACACACTTGTCGTGCTTGGCAATTTCGCGCTTGGCTTGAAACAGTCCATATAGTTCATTGCGCTTGTTGTAGATGAGCGATTCGGGAGAGTTAACATATTTGGCTGGGTCGTTTTTGAGTGTGCGCCCTCCAAAGGCAACAACTTTTCCTGCTACATTAAAAATGGGAAAAATCACACGTCCCCTAAATCGGTCATATCCTCCGCCACGATTGTCGTCGATGCACAACCCCACATCAAAAAGTATTTTTTTGTTGTAGCCTGCTTTGGTTGCTGCTTCAAAGAGAGAGGTGCGCCCTTCGGGTGAGTAGCCAAGATGAAATTTCTTGATCGACTCGTCGCCAAAACCACGTTCCCTGAAGTAGCTCATGCCAATTTCTTGCCCAGCTTGAGTTTCGTGCAACTGTTGCTCAAAAAAGTGCATGGCAAACTCATTGATGATGAGCATACTCTCGCGTTCTGATTGTTGCTCCTTTTCTTCATCGCTGAGTTCACGCTCTTGAATGTCGATGTTGTATTTTTTTGCTAAAAAACGAAGGGCTTCAACATAGCTCATTTGCTCATGTTCCATGATGAAGTTGAGTGCAGTGCCTCCTTTGCCACAACTAAAACACTTGCAAATGCCCTTGGAGGGCGACACATAGAAAGAAGGGCGACGGTCGTTGTGAAAGGGGCACAACCCCACATAGTTGGTGCCACGTCGCTTGAGACTCACAAAGTCGCTCACTACGTCAACAATCTCGGCAGTGTCTATGATGCGGTCTACTGTGGCTCTATCTATCATTGTGTGGTGATGGCTGAAAAATCATGACAAAGATAATGCTTTTTCAGCACAAGCCCAAACACTAAATTTTGGCAGTTTTTAACAAAAAAAGTGGTTTTTTGTTGGCAGATATGGCATTTATCACTACTTTTACATATTGATACAATTAATTATAAAACACATCATTCTACTATGCTTGATAAAACCGAAATGCTGGCATTCTTGAAGCGCGACATGGCTCCCGCTTTGGGTTGTACCGAGCCAGCATGTGTAGCAATTGCAGCAGCCACCGCCATGCAGGCTATTGGTGGCGAAATCAAGAAAATTGACGCTGTAGTCAATTCTAATATCTACAAAAATGGCATGTCGGTCTCTATTCCCAAGTTTCCCAAGATGGGACTTGACTATGCCGTGGCCATTGGTGCCCTCATTGGCGATCCATCAAAGTCACTCCAAATTCTTCAAGATTTTAACCCCGATGATAGCGACAAGGTGATTGCTATGGTTGAGGCTGGCAATGTGAAAGTCGACATCGACCGCGAGCAACATCGCATCTATGTGAAATGTGATGTCACCACCACCAATGGCGTGGGCACCGCTGTGATTCTTGGGGCTCACACCAATGTTGTGCTCATTCAAAAAAATGGAGTCGACATCATGCGCAATGAAGACATTGTGCACACCCAAGAAAACACGCTGCTTGAGAAACTACTCACCATGAAGTTTTCAGAGATGCGCGCTCTTGTCGAGACTGCCAGTGCCGAGGAACTCAAATTCCTGCACGATGGTGCCGAGATGAACGAGGGAGTAGCACAATTTGGCCTTGAAAATGAAGCAGGTATTGGCGTGGCACGTGTGCTCAACGACGATTGCGACAAAATGCTGGGCGATGGCCTCATGACGCGCACCATGTTGAAAGTGTCGTCGGCCATCGAGGCTCGCTTGAATGGTTGCCCCATGTCGGTGATGAGCAGTGCAGGGTCGGGTAGCAAGGGTGTTGCCATGATCATTCCCATTGTCGAGATTGCCAAAGCTGTGAAGGCAAGCGAGGTGCAACTGTTGCGTGCCTTGGCTCTTGGTCACTTGCTCAATAGCTACATCAATGCCAAAATTGGCAAACTGGTGGCCATGTGCACTTGTGTGGCTGCTGCATCAACTGCAGCCAGTGTGTCGATGACTTGGCTCATGGGTGGCAACGATGAGCAAATGGGCTGGGCTGTGCGCAACATGACCGGTGCCATTTCGGGCATGATTTGCGATGGTGGCAAGGTGGGTTGCTCGTTGAAGCAAACTGCTGCAACATCGGCAGCATTTATGTGTGCTCGCATGGCTGTGCAAAATGTGCGTCTGCGCCCCAGCGATGGAATTTGTGGCATCAGTCCCGAGCAATGCATCGACAACATGGCACGTGTGGGACACACCGGCATGTCGAAAGCCGATGATGTGATTCTCGACATTATGCTCGAAAAAAATGGTCAAGTAGGCCTGTAACTCATAGCAGTTGCTACCTGCAACATAATAAAATCCAAAAAGAGTTGATGATTTTCCATCAACTCTTTTTTTTGAGGGTATTGCTACATACCCATCTCTTAATCATTCTTTTGCCCCCCCCAAAAAACAACTGCAACCCATTGGCGACAGGGTTGCAGTTGCATGATGAGATTTAGAGTTGTGCTGTTATTCTTCGTCGAGCAAGATGTTGAGCACTTGAATAGCCGATTTCATCACATTGGTGCCAGGGCCAAAGATGGCGGCAACACCAGCCTTGTAGAGGAAATCATAGTCTTGAACGGGAATCACACCACCGGCAGTCACCACAATGTCTTCACGACCAAGCTTCTTGAGCTCTTCGATGATGGCAGGAACCAGTGTTTTGTGACCAGCGGCAAGCGATGACACTCCCACCACGTTCACGTCGTTTTCAACAGCTTCTTTGGCTGCCTCTTCGGGAGTTTGGAACAAGGGGCCCATGTCGACGTCAAAACCACAGTCGGCATAGCCGGTAGCCACCACTTTGGCACCACGGTCGTGACCATCTTGGCCCATCTTGGCAATCATGATGCGAGGTTGGCGACCTTCTCGTTTAGCGAATTTCTCGGTAAGCTCTTGCGCTTTCTTGAGGTCTCCGTTGTTATTTACTTCGGCAGAATATACACCTGAGAACATTTGTACTTTAGCTTTATAACGGCCCACGACTGTTTCGCAGGCATCTGAAATTTCACCCAGCGACGCACGATCTTTGGCGGCTTCAACGGCCAGAGCCAGCAAGTTGCCCTTGCCGGTTTTCACACACTCGGTGAGTGCTTCGAGGTCGGCTTTCACCTTGTCGTTGTCGCGATTTTTGTAAAGCTCCTGCAAGTGCGATACTTGCTCGTTGCGCACCTCGGTGTTGTCGATTTCGAGAATGTCGATAGGAGCTTCTTTGGCAAGCACATGCTTGTTTACACCCACAATAGTTTGACGGCCCGAGTCGATGCGTGCTTGTGTGCGAGCAGCGGCTTGCTCGATGCGCATTTTGGGCACACCGGTTTCAATGGCCTTGGCCATGCCCCCCAGTTTCTCAATTTCTTGAATCAAGTTCCAAGCCTTGTGCACAAGCTCATCGGTGAGTTTTTCAACATAGAACGAGCCAGCCCATGGGTCGATAACCTTGGTGACTTGGGTTTCTTGCTGAATGAAAATTTGAGTGTTACGGGCAATGCGAGCCGAGAAGTCGGTGGGCAGTGCAATAGCCTCGTCGAGCGCATTGGTGTGGAGCGACTGGGTGTGACCCTGTGCTGCCGCCATAGCCTCGATGCAGGTGCGTCCCACATTGTTAAAGGGGTCTTGTGCAGTGAGCGACCAACCCGACGTTTGGCTATGGGTGCGCAACGACATTGATTTGGGATTTTCGGCACCAAAACTTTTCACAATCTTGGCCCACAGCAGGCGACCGGCACGCATTTTGGCCACTTCGGTAAAGAAGTTCATCGAAATGCCCCAGAAGAATGACAAGCGAGGAGCAAAAGCATCGACCTTCATGCCGGCATTCACACCTGTGCGCAGGTAGTCCATGCCATCGGCAAGCGTGTAGGCCAGCTCAATATCGGCAGTAGCACCAGCTTCTTGAATGTGGTAGCCCGAAATTGAAATGCTATTGAACTTGGGCATATATTTAGAGGTGTACTCAAAGATACTGGCAATGATTTCCATCGAGAATTTAGGAGGATAGATATAGGTGTTGCGCACCATGAATTCCTTCAAAATATCGTTTTGGATAGTACCGGCCATCACTTCGAGTTCGGCACCCTGTTCAAGACCTGCCACAATGTAGAAAGCCAAAATGGGCAACACTGCGCCATTCATGGTCATCGACACCGACATCTTGTTCAGGGGAATGCCATCGAAGAGCACTTTCATGTCTTCGACCGAGCAAATCGACACACCAGCCTTGCCCACGTCGCCCACAACGCGTTGGTTATCGGCATTATAGCCACGGTGGGTGGGGAGGTCAAATGCCACCGACAGACCCTTTTGACCCGAAGCCAAGTTGCGGCGATAAAAGGCGTTGGATTCTGATGCAGTAGAGAAACCTGCATATTGGCGCACTGTCCATGGGCGGAAAGGATACATCAAGCTGTAAGGACCACCAAGAAAGGGAGGAAGTCCTGCCTTGAATTGCAGATGTTCAAGTCCTTCAAGGTCTTCGCGAGTGTACACCGGCTTGATGTCGAGCAACTCGGCATTTTTCCAAGGCTCGGCCAGTTTAAGAGGCTTGTGTTCTACTTGAAAAGCCTCTTTTGCTATATCTATATTTTTAAAATTGGGTCTCATTGTTCTTTATTTTAAGAGTTTAGCGTTGAAAGCCTTTAACGAGCCAAGCACGTTGGTGCGGACGTTCACAAAGTTGGTAACGCCCATGGCTTTAAATTCATCGGTCTCTGGGCCTGCGAGCACAAACTCGGCGCGTCCGTTAAGAGCCTTCAGTGTGCCGGGAATGAGTTCGGGATACTCGGCATCGCTTGAGCAAAGCACCACAATGTCGGCCTCGGCTTTAATGGCTGCTTCAACACCTTCTTCAACAGTTTTGAAACCGTTGTTGTCGATGAGCTTGTAGCCTGCACAGCCAAAGAAGTTGTCGCTAAACTGTGCACGTGCCAGACGCATGGCCAAGTTGCCTATGGTGAGCATAAACACCTTGGGCGTGTTGGCGGCTTTCTCGGTAGCAAGGCGCAGTTCTTCAAATCCGCTTGCCAGTCGCTTGGTGTTGAGCAAGGGGTTGGTAGCATTGGCTTCGCCACCGCAACCACATGAGCAGCCGCCCATGCATTCTTTGCCATCACTGGTTTCGGTGAAGTTGGGGAATTGGTTGGTGCCAAGCAGTTGCTCTTTGCGCTTGGCCACTTTGTCAAAACGCGCTGTTGCCGATGCATTCACGGCATTGGTCACACCAAAATTCTCGCTTTCGGCCTTGAATCCACCTTTCTCTTCAACTTCGAGGAAGAGTTGCCAAGCCGAGTTGGCCAGCGACATGGTGAGTTCTTCAATATAATAGGAGCCACCGGCAGGGTCAACAACCTTGTCGAGATGGCTTTCTTCTTTGAGCAAAATTTGCTGGTTGCGTGCCATGCGTTCGCTAAATTCATCGCTCTCTTTGTAGGGAGCATCAAATGGGGTCACAACGATTTCGTCAACCGAAGCCAAAGCGGCCGACATGGCTTGAGTTTGGCTGCGCAGCAAGTTCACATAGGGGTCAAAGAGGGTTTGGCTAAAGCGCGATGTGCTGGCACTCACCAGCATCTTGCATGCTTCATCGCTTGCACCATATTGCTTGGCAATTTGTGCCCACAACATGCGAGCGGCACGGAATTTGGCAAGTTCCATGAAGTAGACAGTTGAGATGCCCATGTTAAACTTAATGCGACCAGCCACTTCATCGGCACTGAAACCTGCCTCGGTGAGTTGCGCCATCCATTCGTTGCCCCATGCCAAGGCATACCCCAACTCTTGATAGATAAAGGCACCTGCATTGCACAGCATCACCGAGTCAACGCCCAGCACACGCAATCCCTTGACAGGAGCTGCAATTTTGAGCAATTCGCTTGCTGTGGTCACCATATTTTCGGGAAGGGGTTGTCCTTTCTTGAAAACTTTCTTGTAGGGGTTAAAATCGATAGAACCTTTAAACTTGCTGGTAGTGCCTTTCTTTTCGAGATAGGCTACCAAATTTTTGGCTAAATCAACAGCCTTTCCAATGCAGCAATTGAAATTGATTTCGGCTATATCGGTGTAGATACCTTCGAGAAGCACATCGAGGCTATCAACATTTTTGTGCATGTTGAAACCAAGCGAGGTGATGCCTTTGTCAAGCACATCGAGTGCTTTGGCATTGGCTGCTTGAGCATCGGCGGCATCAATGTTTTGACGCACTTGCCAGTCGTTTTCGGTTCTTGTGCCACGCACATAGGGGTATTCGCTTGGAAGCGAATCAATGGTTTTGAAGTCTTTAATGTCCTCATCAAAATAGAGGGGTTGAACATTGAAGCCTTCATTTGTTCTCCAAATCATTTTCTTGTCAAAGTCAGCTCCTTTTAAGTCAACTTCGGCTTTGGCACGCCATGTTTCATGGTCTACCGGAGAAAATGCGTCGAACAATTTTTCTCTTTTTTCTGCCATAACTTTTAAATGTAAATATATAGTAACGTTTTTTTATTCTTCTTTTTTTTTTTACCTTGCTATGTAGTTAATATCAAATCACAGCAAAGTTAACAAGAAATATCTAAAAATCATATTTTTCTTGCTTAAACTATGCATTAAATCAAAAAGGGGATATGGAAAGGAGTTTTTGGGAAGGAGTAAAGGTGACAGGAGTTAACACAAAAGGCGATGCCCTGTTGTTGAGCATCGCCTTTTGGTGTGGTTAAAAAATAGCTGTGTTAGCCCTTGATGGCTGCGACACCGGGCAGAGTTTTGCCTTCAATGGCTTCGAGTAGGGCACCGCCACCAGTCGAAACATAGGACACTTGATCGGCATAGCCAAACTTGTTGACACAAGCCACCGAGTCGCCACCGCCCACGAGCGAGAATGCACCAGCCTTAGTAGCTTCGACGATAGAGTCGGCAATCACTTTTGAGCCTACGGCAAATTTTTCAAATTCAAACACGCCGGCTGGGCCATTCCAAAGAATGGTTTTGGCACTCTTAATGGCTTCGGCAAATTTTGCTTGGGTTTTGGGGCCAATGTCAAGACCCTCCCAACCATCGGGAATATCGTTGGATGGAGCTTCTTGCGTGTTGGCATCGGCACTAAAGGCATCGGCACAGATGCTGTCGTCGGCAAGCAACAGGTTCACGCCCTTTTCTTGGGCTTTCTTCATGATGTCGAGGGCCAATTGCAACTTGTCGTCTTCGCATATCGAGTTGCCAATTTTGCCACCTTGGGCTTTCATGAAAGTATAGGTCATGCCACCACACAAGATGAGGTTGTCCACCTTTTCCATGAGATTTTCGATGATGCCAATTTTGGTCGACACCTTTGAGCCTCCCATGATGGCTGTGAAGGGGCGGTTGATGTTGTTGAGAATGTTGTCGACGGCATTCAACTCCTTTTCCATGAGCAGCCCCACCATTTTGTTGTCGGCATCAAAGAAGTCGGCAATAACAGCAGTAGAGGCATGCTTGCGGTGGGCTGTGCCAAAGGCATCGTTCACATAGCAGTCGGCATAGCTGGCAAGCGTTTTGGCAAAGTCTTGCTGCCGTTGCTTCATTTCTTTTTTGGCTTCGTCATATTTTGGATCTTCCTTGTCGATGCCCACGGGTTTGCCTTCTTCTTCGGCATAGTAACGCAGGTTTTCGAGCAGGAGCACATCGCCGGGCTTGAGAGCTGCGGCGGCCTCGCTTGCTTTGGCGCAGTCGGGGGCAAATTGCACTTTCACTCCCAAAGCCTCGCTCACTGCGTCAACAATTTGGCTCAACGACAAGGTTGCAACAATTTTGCCCTTGGGTTTGCCCATGTGCGACATCAAAATGAGGCTGCCACCATCGGCAAGAATTTTTTTCAAGGTGGGCAGGGCACCACGAATTCGGGTGTCGTCGGTGATTTGTCCTTGTTCGTTCAAGGGAACATTGAAGTCGACACGCACGATAGCCTTTTTACCGGCAAAATTGTAATTGGAAACGTTTGTCATTTTTATTAATTAATTTAATGTTTGATTTATTCTAAATTTCAAGTTGCAAAGTTAGTGCAAAATGTGGGCAAATCGAAATTTAACCCATCTTTTTTCTACAATTGCGTTTCAACTAAAAGCAAAAAAGATGAAAGATGAGTTAATTTTTGAAATATAGTCGGTTGGTCGCTACTTGAGAATGGGGGCAAGCAATCGGGCCATTTGCTGCTGCATTTCTTGTGCTTTTTGAGCGGCAACTTGGGCAAAATCATCTTCACGAGAAGCATGAATAATGCCTCGCGATGAGTTCACGAGCAACCCACACCGGTCGGTCATGCCATATTTTGCAACTTCTTCGAGGCTACCACCTTGTGCACCCACGCCAGGCACAAGCAAGAAGTGGCGAGGGGCAATTTTCCTGATTTCGGTGAACATGCCGGCTTGCGTGGCACCGCACACATACATCATGTTGTTCTCATTGCCCCATTGCTGTGTTTTTTTGAGCACCGTTTTAAACAGGGGAGTGCCCTCTTGGTTGGTGATGTGCTGAAAGTCGAGAGAGCCTTTATTGGAGGTCAATGCCAGCACAACCACCCACTTGCCATCGTAGCCCAAGAACGGGGTGATGCTGTCTTCGCCCATGTAGGGAGCCACCGTGAGGGCATCAACATTCATGGTCTCAAAGAAACTCTTGGCATACATCTTGCTGGTGTTGCCAATATCGCCACGCTTGGCATCGGCAATGATGAAAATTTCGGGGTGATTTTCCTTGATATAGGCCACTGTTTTTTCAAAGGCTTCAACGCCACGAGCACCCTGCACTTCATAGAATGCCAAGTTGGGCTTGAATGCCACTGCATATTGTGCGGTCGCATCGATAATGGCTTTGTTGAACTTGAACAAGTCACCTTGCAATGCAACAGGCATCTTGTCGATGTCGGGGTCAAGTCCCACACACAAGAAACTTTGTTTCTTCTTGATTTCGTTAAAAAGTTCTTCTCTTGTCATTGTTATTATATAGACTTTAAATGTTGATTAGGCTTTATTTGATGAATGCAATGCCACTAATCTCAATGGATTTAATATCAGGATAGGCATAGAGATAATAGCTGTCAACCAGCAGCAATACACTATCTTGCGATTCTATTGCCAAATGAGGCATAGACTCTTTAGCTCTATCGACAGACGAGATGTGCTTAAGTTGCCGGAGTGATGTGCTAAATTGATAGACTTTATTTTCTAATTTCAATTTAAAAGTCATAACGTCATCACTGATAGTAACGGGAATATCATTTTCGTTTATTAGACTGAATTTGTTGTAGCCTTTGGGCAAATTATTTATTTTAGGGAGCATGGAGATTGGACTATAATATTCCATTATGCCAATATTGCTTCCTGTATCGGCGTCGATAATCATATAGGCATAGTCGCCAGGTATCACGGTTGAGTCGATAATAGATCGGCAACCGCCTTCACGATACCTATAGTATAAATACAAAAGTTTGCTGTCAAGGTTTTTCATCTCCACAGGCTCAATTTTTGTGGCAAGGGCTTTATATTGTGCCGAGTCGAGAGGCAACTTGTTGAAGCCGGCCTTTTTAATGGACTTTTCTACCTGATTGAGAATGGTGTTTTTGGTGATATTGCTCACACTCCATGGCCCAATTGCCGAGAGTAATAGCACCACTCCAAACGAAGCCATCACCCATCGAAATCGTTTTGAGCGCGTGAGAAATAGCCCAATGCACACCGCATAGCACCACACGTTGAATATCACCAAATAGAGACGTGCTATGGTGATGCCATAGTCGTTCAAGCGTCGAGCCACTCCAATGCTCATGAGTGCCAGCAGGGGTAATACCATGATGGGCAACCAGCGCAAGAGTTTTTTGTTGAATTTTTCTCCTTCTTCGTGACGAGTGGGGTAGATGCTGAAGATAAAAAGCAACATCGCTGCCATGAGAGCCGTCACCAAGGCACTCACCCAGCCGTTGGGCAACTGCCACTCAATAATGATTTTAATGGTGTAGGCATAGAGCGTGGCAAGGTAGGCTACAATGATGGGCAGTAGCAAGTAGCGTGTAACTCCACGTTGAAATCTTGGCAACAAAACCGTTTCGTTGTGCTTGGCCTCACCCGCAGGAATGGTTTGCAAAAAGATTACAGGTGCCACAAAGGTCATGCACACTATCCAAATGTTGGCGTAGGTCTGCATTTCCATGTCAACAGCAAATAGCATTTCAAACGACTTGAAAAGCAAGCACAGCGACAGCGACAATATGAGCCCCAGCAATGCACTCACAGTAGCCCCAAAGATGGTGTGCACCATGAAACGCCACAATGGCAGGTCGTTTTTGCTTTTCCAAAAGGGTAGTAGCCACAGCGATAGAATCATGACCACGGGCATTGTTGGCGTGATAATTTGAAGTGAAATGTCGCGGTTAAAGGGAATGGAGTTGGCAAGCCAAATGGCAATAGCAAGCCAAATGGCATGTGTTGCTGCTTGCACTCCAAGGTTGAGAAATCGGCTTTTCACCTCCTCGCTCCATAATTTGAGCGAGAGCGAGAGCAATGCTCCTGTTGCCGAGTAATAGATGACAAAAAAAGCCATGCTATCGGTAAAGTCACGTGAATTTCGGCTATATAGGACCAAAAACGTGGAGAGCACTGCCAAAAAAGCAATGGTGATGGGAAATCGCTTGCAACAATCATAGAGATTGCTGATGAGTTGCTGTGGAGAAAATTTAAGTCTCATTGTGATGAAGATTTGAATGAGTGAGTGCTATAATTCGGCTTCTTTTAATTTCTCGGCATTTTCGGCAACAGTGAGTTGGTCGATGCAGTCTTGAATGTCACCGTCCATAAATCCGGGCAAGTTGTAGATGGTGTAACCAATGCGATGGTCGGTGATGCGCCCTTGCGGATAGTTGTAGGTGCGAATTTTTGCCGAGCGGTCACCGGTCGACACCAATGTTTTGCGTCGGCTGGCAATGTCGTCAACATATTTTTGATGCTCATGGTCATAGATGAAGGTGCGCAATCGAGCAAGAGCACGCTCTTTGTTTTTGGGCTGGTCGCGAGTTTCGGTACATTCAATCAAAATTTCTTGTTGCTCATTGGTCACGGGATTGGTCCACATGTAGCGCAATCTCACACCCGAGTTCACCTTGTTCACATTCTGCCCACCGGCGCCGCTACTGCGAAAGGTGTCCCACTTAATTTCGCCCTCGTTGATGTGCACTTCAAAGGGTTCGGCTTCGGGCAACACTGCCACCGAGGCTGCACTGGTGTGCACACGCCCTTGGGTTTCGGTAGCCGGCACACGTTGCACACGATGCACGCCACTTTCATATTTCATAGTGCCATACACGCTATTGCCTGTGATGCTGAACACCACCTCTTTAAAGCCTCCGGCCGTACCCTCGCTACAACTCGACATTTCAACCTTCCAGCCTTTGCGCTCGCAGTAGCGCAGATACATGCGCGCCAAGTCGCCTGCAAAGAGGCAAGCCTCGTCGCCGCCCGCTCCTCCTCTAATCTCGAGCACCACGTTTTTAGAGTCTTCGGGATCTTCGGGCACGAGTTTGAGCTTGATTTCTTCTTCAAGTTTGGGCAACTCGGCTTGGTTGGCATCAATTTCTTCTTTGGCCATGGCCTTGAGGTCGGGGTCGCTCTCGGTTTCGAGCATGAGCTTGGCATCTTCGATGTCGCTCACAAGTTTTTTATATTGATTGGCACACTTGAGCAAGTCTTCCAAGTGCTTGTATTCTTTGGTGAGTTTTACATATCGTTGCTGGTCGGCAATAACTGCAGGGTCGGTAATGAGTGTCTTAATTTCCTCAAACCGGGCATCAAGCCCGTCAAGTCTTTGCAATAAAGATGAATCTGCCATATATTAATATGTGGTTGTAAAATAATTTGAATTTTGACCACAAACTTACTAAAAATAGCTGTATTTATGCCCAATGTTTTTTGTAATTTTGTAGTCTTGAACTGATAAATGTGTGCTTATGCAACAACGACAATTAAACAGACGACAATATTTTGATGAGTTGGCAATAACAAGCCAGCAATATTTCATTCCCTATATTGCTGAATATAGCAAAATAGAGCAAGGCATGAATGTTCTTGAAATTGGCTGTGGCGATGGAGGCAACTTGTTGCCTTTCTCGCGCATGGGTTGCCAAGTGACAGGAGTGGACATGGCCAAAGAACGAATCGTTGATGCAACACGCTTTTTTCAAGAAGAAAAGGCACAAGGCGATTTCATTGATAGTGATGTTTTTCTTCTAAAAGAGCTGGAACACAAGTTCAACCTCATTATCTGCCATGATGTGATAGAGCACATCGACGACAAACAGTCGTTTATAGCCAAGTGTGAAAATATGCTTGCCAGTGGCGGACTCATGTTTATGTCTTTCCCTGCATGGCAAATGCCATTTGGCGGGCATCAGCAAATATGCCGCAATAGGCTATTATCGCATCTGCCCTTCTATCATTTATTGCCCAAGTCGATATATCGCAGAATGTTGAAGATGGGGGGGGAAAGCAATAGTTGTACCAAAGAACTGCTCAACATCAAGCGCACGCGATGTTCAATCGAGCATTTTGAACACATCGTCAAGAAAAGTCCTTTTGAAATTGTGAATCGCACCCTCTATTTCATCAACCCCCATTATGAAATTAAATTTCACTTGCGCCCTCGCAGGCTTTGGGGCTTGATAGGGAGTATCCCTTATTTGCGCAATTTTTTCACAACATCGTGTTTTTATATCTTAAAAATGCGCGACTGAGCGGGTTTTAAATCAATAATTGGGCGATATAGCTGAATAGGGCACTCACCGCCCATGCAAGAGCTGTTGTGTAGACAGCGGCAAATATTGCCCAACGCCAACTGCCAGTTTCGCCTTTAATGGCGGCAATGGTGGCCACACAAGGGAAATAGAGTAGCACAAAGAGCAGGAAGCTATAGGCTGTGATAGTGGCATAGGGGGATGCTTCTTGCAAACTAATGCCACGGCTTTGGGCTATATCTTTGGCCATTTCATCATGCAAAAGCCGGTATTTGCCAGTGTCGTTGCTATAGCTGTTGTCGCCGCCAAAACTGTCGTCGTTGCTATAAAGCACGCCCATGGTAGAGGCAACAATCTCTTTGGCTCCCACGCCGGCCAACAAGCCAACATCGAGTTTCCAGCTAAAGCCTTGTGGAGCAAACACTGGCTCTATCGTTTTGCCAATGCGCCCTAAAAAACTTTGTTCTTGCTGTTGCTGGTGACTGAGGTTTTCGTTGTGGGGAAAATATTCGAGAGCCCACACTATCACGCTTGCCACAAGAATGATTCCTCCCATTTTTTTGAGATATTGCTTGCCTTTCTCCCATGTGTGCCGCCCAATGGCCTTCCATGTTGGGAAGCGATAGGGGGGCAACTCCATCACAAAGGGGGTGTCTTCTCCCTTGATTAGGAATTTCGAGAAAACGTGGCTCATGATAACGGCCATGATAATGCCTGTCACATATAAAGAAATAATCACCAGCGACCTATATTGCATGGCAAAAAATGTGCCTGTGACCATGATGTAGATTGGGAAACGAGCCGAGCAGCTCATGAGTGGCAAAATGAGCATGGTGACGAGGCGACTGCGACGACTCTCGATGGTGCGAGTTGCCATGATTGCAGGCACGTTGCAACCAAAACCCATGATGAGAGGTATAAACGACTTCCCGTGCAATCCCATGTTGTGCATGAGTTTGTCCATGATGAATGCGGCACGCGACATGTAGCCACAATCTTCCATATAGCTAATGAAGAAATAGAGAATGAGAATTTGAGGCAAAAACACGATGACCGCTCCCACACCACCAATCACACCCTCGGCAAGCAGGGCCTTGAGTGGTCCGTGAGGCATATAAGTGGTGACAGCATTGCCCAGCCATTTAACTCCTACATCAATCCAATCCATGGGATATTGCCCCAATATGAAAGTGGTTGAGAACATTAGGAATAGAATGAGCAGGAATATAGGAAACCCAAAATAGCGATGAGTGAGTATCGAATCGATGAAGTGGGTTTTGCTGTAGTTGTCCCTTAACTCTCCAGTCTTGTATTGAGCTTCTTCAAGCGCACCTCTAATGAAACCATACTTGGCATCCATGATAGCTGTTTCGCTATCACTGCCCGTCTCTTCTTTTACACGTGTCGAAGCCTCGTTGCGATGGGTGATGATTTCAGGAGCATCGGGCATGGTGCCAATGTATTGTTCAACATCTTTGTCATGTTCGAGTAGCTTGATGGCAAGATAGCGGGTAGAGTAGCGCTCGCGCAAGTGTTCTTCTTTTTTCAAGTGCTCTTGAATATTGGCGATGCCATTTTCAATTTCGTGACCATGATTGATGTGAATGTGGCGAAAATGAGCCTTTTGCCCTTCTTTGCCCTCATAGGTGTCGATGATTGCCGCAAAAAGTTGAGGGAGTCCAACACCGTCTTTGAAGTTGGTGGGCACCATGGGCACTCCAAACAGTTGCGATAACTTGTCGATGTCGATGTTGTCGCCACGCTTCTCGGTTTCATCTATCATGTTGAGAGCAACAACCATGCGCACATGCATGTCGATGAGTTGGGTTGTGAGATAAAGGTTGCGTTCAAGATTGCTTGAGTCGATGACATTGATGATGATGTCGGGGGTCTTCTCAATAATTTGTTTTCTCACATAGAGCTCTTCGGGCGAGTAGGCCGATAGTGAGTAGGTGCCCGGCAGGTCAACCAAGTTGAAGCGATAGCCATTCCACTCGGCATGTCCTTCTTTGGCATCAACAGTCACGCCCGAGTAATTGCCCACACGCTCATGAGCACCCGATGCAAAGTTAAACAGCGATGTCTTGCCACAATTGGGGTTACCCACCAGTGCCACATTGATTTCTTTGCTCTTGCGAGTGGCAACGGCTTTAAGCAACTTGTCGGTAGTATTGGAGTTGTTGTCTTTGATTTCCAACGAATTGGCTTGCAAGTGAGCATTCCCCATTTCAAGAGCTTCGTTTTCCGACACCACTTCTATCAAATCGGCTTCGCTGTGTCGCAACGACACTTCATAGCCCATGATTTTATATTTCACAGGGTCACGCAAAGGGGCATTGAGGAGAACTTCAATTTTCTTCCCTTTGATAAAGCCCATTTCAATGATGCGCTTGCGAAAGCCTCCGTGCCCTGCAACTTTGACAATAAAGCCTGTTTCTCCCGTTTTTAAATCTGATAACTTCATCTTGCTTGCTCCTGTATTAATGTGCAAAGTTACGAGATAATAGCTAAAAAATAAATCCCCTTTTATGGGGATATTTGAGAGTGTCTATCCATGTTGCTATTACCATAGCTTCACGAAATTGTCCGAAAACATTTTCACTGCAATGGCAAGCAACACCATGCCAAAAAAACGCCTGATAAAGTAGATGCCACCATCGCCCAGCAGCTTGCGCACCTTGCTTGTTGCCAATATCACGACATACACCCATGCCATGTTGAGAAGAAGCGCAATGAGAATGTTGATGTCGGCATACATCGACTTGAGCGAGAGTAGGGCAGTAAAGGCTCCAGGTCCTGCAACGAGAGGAAACACGAGAGGCACAATGGTGGCTTCCTTGGTTGGTCCGTTATTCTTAAAAATCTCAACATCGAGTATCATTTCAAGTGCCATAAAAAAAATGAGAACAGCTCCTGCTACTGCAAATGAGGAAATATCAACATTAAAAACCTTTAAAATTCCATTGCCACCATAGTAAAAAGCAACGAGTAGAGCGGTTGAAATGAGAGTGCACTTGGTGGCGCTCACCTTCATGCCTTTGGCACGCAACGAGAGAATGACGGGTGACGAACCAATGATGTCGATAATGGCAACCAAAATAATGGCAGCACTTATGATTTCGTGAGAGTTGATTAATGCAAAAATATCTATCATAGCCTATTTCAGGTTTAATGCAACAACATGCCCATGTTTTCGGTAAAGAGTTTTACTGCAATGGCAAGCAGAATAATGCCGAAAAACTTGCGTGAAAAATAAATGCCACTTTTTCCTAATATCCGTTGCACCGGCTGTGGGTTGCGAATCACTGCATACATGGGCAAAATGTTGAGAATCACGGCTATAATGATATTAACGTCGGCATAGGCTGCCCTCAAGGAAAGCAAGGTGGTGAAAGCACCTGCACCTATCAGGTTGGGAAACACGAGTGGCACGAGGGTGGCTCCTCCCAGTGGCGTGCGTTCTTTAAAAATGCTCATGTCGAGAATGATTTCGAGAGCAGTGAGAAAAATGATAATCGATCCTGCCGCCGCAAACGAGGCATTATCGACCCCAAAGAACTGGAGCATCCATTGCCCTCCAAAATAGAAGCCAAAAGTGAGTGCAAGGGCATAGGTGGTTGCTTTGATAGGGCTAAGTTTTCTCTTGTTGTCTTTAAGTTCAAGAATTTTGGGAATTGAGCCTAAGATGTCGATAATAGCAGCGAGCACGATAAAGGCACTAAATAGCTGCATGCCATCAAACTGTTGAAACCAATGATTCATTTTGTTGAATTTGTATTATATTGTTTCGTTTCGGCAAAATTACTAATTTTATTGCTCTTGCCCATGCTTGTTTTCTTTTATTTATGGGGCACAAAACGAAGCGTATATAACGAAAATTTTACCCAACCCCTTTATTTTTAACACTTTCAGCCCCATTTTATAAGTTTACATTTAGGGGTAAAAAGTTTACATAGGTTTAATTTTGGTTTACACGAACTTTACTTTTATGGGGGATAAGTTGGCGTAAACTTTACATTCGATTACAAACGCTTTACATCTTAGGGGCAAAAAGTGGTTTTCCGTGCGTTTTGTGGGGTTTTTCTGCCATATAATACGCTGATAATGTGGGCAAATAACGTGTTTCTGTGCGTTCTGTGGGCTTTTCTGACATTCGGTGGGCAACCGTCAAGACATGGCGTTATGGGTGCTGTAAACGGCTTGCAGTAACGCTGTGTTCGGTATAGGTTTGGATAATGTTAGAATGGTGTAATAACGCCGTTGTAGCTATCAAAAAAAGAGCGTTTAGGATAATCGATTTGTTAAATCGTTTAACATTTGATTTCGTTCCAAGTGGAATAGATTTAACAATTAAGAGCGGTTTTAACAGAAATTATACATATCCAACTGGGGGGCCAAAGTGGGGTTACTTTTAGATTTAGCCTAAATAACGATTAGTATATTTATACTCTTTTATTGTGTAAATATAACAAAAGCGCACTTTGTTAGAGTGCGCTTTGCGTTGTGCCTGGAATCAGATATAAATCTCGCAAAGTTTCTTTTCTGTATTTTTGCTGTGATATTTACCTTCATAGTATGAATTTAGCATGTCGAAAAGTTGATCTTCTGTAAAGTCCATTTCCCCCATGAGGACATGCAGGTAATAGTTGTCTTCATGTAGGGTACAATCGCAACCTTCTGAATCAAGGTGCGCCTCCATTGTCTGCATGTAGGAGTTTAGGGATTTGCGAAACTTTGAGATGTACTCGAACGTAAACGTTTCATCAAGAACGATAGCCATGTGTTCCTTACCGTCCAAATTGATTTTTGCAATCATAAGTATAATTTTTAGGAATTGTAAAAAGGCACGCCTTAGGCGTCCTATGCCTTATACTGGGGCATTGGGGCGTTTCCGCTTTCCACACCATAGCGTGCAAAAATTGTCTCTTTAATAAAGTCGTTGTCATTTCAGTATAATTTTGTAGGATACTGCAAATATAGCGTGTTTCTTTGAAACCGCCAAGCGTTTTTAGGGAAAAGTTCGGAAAAGAACTAAAAAAAATATCGGGCGCAAGTGAGAGAACGCCCGATATTGCCTTTAGACCAAGCCCATAAAAGAGCTGCACTGTGCAAAAATAGGAATAATAATCAAAAGTGGCAAATGTCGTTCTGTTATTTCTATAATTCTCTGCAACTCTTGCAGCGTAAAAGTGTATAACCGTTGTGTATATCTATGAAAGCGTTACATACTTTTTAGCTCTGTGAGGAATTATAAGATACCTTTGCGCCGTAACACTAAACATAAAAATGATATGGACAAAATTTCATTTGTTATTTCAGACGAAAGCGTGAACAGTTACGGCTATATCGTGAAGACGGACGGAATAGACACGACCTCCTTTGAGCGAAACCCCGTAATGCTGTATATGCACGAAAGAAAAACCGTTGTTGGACGGTGGGAGAATATCCGCAAGGAGGGTAACAAACTATTGGCTGATGCCGTGTTTGATGAAAGCACGGAACTTGGAAAGACTGTAAAGGCGCAGGTGGAAAACGGCTTTTTGCGCTCGGCTTCCATTGGTGTGGACATTATAGAAGACACGATGATTAACGGCGTTAAGACGGTAACGAAATGCAGTCTTTTTGAGGTGTCTATCGTGGACATTCCCGCCAATAAGAATGCGCTTAAACTCTATCGGAAAGGCAACCGCAAACGGCTGACGTTGGAAACTCCTCAAAAGGTCGAGGATTTGCGTACGGAAATAATAACGCTTTTAGGGCTTGCAGATGATGTTTCGGACGAGGATATTATAGCCGAAATTCAAACGCTTCTTAATGTGCCTGATGAGGCTTCAACGGAAGTGGACAACGCTGTGAAAGCGGGGTTTGTGGGAAGTAAGGACAAACGTAATTTCCTGACTATGGCGAGGATAAGCCCACAGACTTTCCGCTCGTTTATATCGGGAGAAAAGGAAAAGCGCAAAAAGGCAGTTTTGGCGGCTGTAGATGCCGCTTTCTTTGATAGACGGATAGGGCATGCAC
>CAMYCE010000012.1 GCA_947254205.1 uncultured Prevotellaceae bacterium | reverse complement strand
ATTACTCAAAATAATTTGACAAAAACAAAGAAACCTAATGACCGATTTGGGTTAATGTCAGTAACTCTCTACTTGCGACGTTTTTTCTTTCCAGTCGACGACTTTTTCTTTCTTGGAATTTTGAGATTGTCGCCCGGCTTAATCATGTCGCCCTTAAGCTTGGGATTGGCCTTGCGCAAGTCGTCGACGCTCACACCATTGCGACGTGCAATGCGCTCAAGCGACTCGCCCGACTTCACATCGTGGGTCACAGGCTTTGCCACTTCTTCACGCTCGGCACGGCTCTTGCTGCGCTTGCGACGCGATGAGGTTTTCTCGGTCTTCTTTTCTTTGACTTTGGGAATGGTGATTTCGGTGCCTGCTTTCACGCGACGACGAATGCCCGGATTGGCCTCACGCAGGTCGTCGACACTCACGCCATTCTTCTTGGCAATATCTTCGAGAGTTTCGCCACGCTTGGCTGTGACGGTGGTGTTTTCATTCCTCTTTGATGCACGCTTGCGGCGCGAAGTCGATTGGGGCTCTTCATCTTTTTGCTTCTCGGCGGCCTTGTCGGCTCGTGAGGAGTTGCGCGACTTTTTGCTATTGTCGGCTTTTTCGGTATCCTCCTGCTTAGCCTTCTTGCGTGACGAGGGCGTGGTTTTCTCGCTCTCATTGGTGGCACGCTTTGCCTTCTTGTCGGCTACAGGCTCTTTTGGGGTGGCTTTGGAGCGCGACTCGGCATCACGATTGCGACGATTGCTCGAAGATGTTGAAATTTCGTCGTTAATGCTATATGACCCCTTATAGGCAGTTGTGCCGGTAGAGGCTTGCACTGCAGGGCGCGACACCACGGGGCGATCGATGTTTTTTTCATTCACAGGGCGGTCTTGTGCCTTGGAGGCCTCGACAGCCGCCACAGCCTTAAACTCGCCACGCGATTGCGAAGAACTGGCGTTTTGTGCCACTTGCCGGCCTTGTGCGGCAACACGCAACACCTGCCCGCGATGCACACGCTTGCGACTGAGCCCGTTGAGTTCCATGAGCTGTTCCACACTCATGCCATAATCGTCGGCAATGCTGCGCAACGATTCTCCTTTTTTCACCTTGTGAAGTCCTGCCGACTCGGTTGCCGATGTTGCCTCTTGCGCTCCACTGCTTGGCGCGGTCGAAGCCGCCCTCACATCGTCGTAGGTCGAGAGAAACGAGGTGGGGGCTTCATTGGCTGTGCCCGGCTCTCGCACATCGCGAGTAGCATATAGTTCAGGACGATATTTAGTAATGCTGTCCTCAACCATAATAAAACTATAGATTTGTTGCGAGGGCAAAGCCAGCGTGTAGGGGTGGGTGTCGCCCGGAATCACATCGTGGCGATATTGTGGATTGAGAATGCGAATTTCCTCAATAGGAATATTGAGCACTTGTGCAATTTGGTTGAAATGAATGCGTTGGTTCACCTTCACCGTGTCGATGAGCAGAGGCTTCTTGGCAAGACTTGGGCTGATGTTGTGCTCTTGATAATAGTTCATGACATAGGTTGCTGCAATAAAGGCAGGCACATAGCCACGAGTTTCGCGAGGCAGATAGTCATAGATTTCCCAGAAATCGGGATTGTGCGATGAGTTGCCCTTGGCGCGACGCAAGGCCTTGTTCACGTTGCCGGGACCACAGTTATAGGCCGCGATAGCCAGCGACCAGTCGCCATAAATGCCATAAAGCTGCTTGAAATAATAAACAGCACGGTCGCTTGAGCGATAGGGGTCGCGACGCTCATCAACGAGCGAGTTCACCTCAAGCCCCACGCCCTTGGCCGTTTCGAGCATAAACTGCCACAAGCCCGAAGCCCCCACAGGCGAAACTGCATTGGGGTCGAGAGCCGACTCAATCACGGGAATGTATTTGAGCTCGAGTGGCATTCCCTCTTTTTCAAGGGCTTGCTCAAAAATCGGCATATAATAGGGGCTCATGCCCAGCATTTGCGACACGAGAGTGCGATTGCGCTGGGTGTAACGTTCGATATAGGAGCGCACCACCTGATTATAGGGCAACTCCACACCCGAGGGTATGGCCTTGAGCCGGCGTATGTATTCACTGTCGCTCACATCACCGGTAGCCTTATTTTCAACATCATTGTCGAGCACTGCATAGTTCTGGAGATACCAGTTTTTCATCAACTCGTGGGTATTGGTCTCAAAGCTATAGGGATAGACGATAGCCGAGTCGGTGATCGACTCTTTGAGCGAGAGTATCGACCTCTTGGGGGCGGCAACCATGGTGAGGGCCGTCAAAGTCAATACCAAAAACACATTTAATCTCAATATTCTCATAATTCGTTGTTTTTTTCAGGGTCAAAAACGAAATGCACATTGCAATCCCAGCGATGGATAACCGCCACAGCCTTGCCTGCCATCGAGCATCACAGCCGGTTGCATGTCGAGCGAGAGGTCGCTTGAAATGTCGAAATGCGACAATGAAGCATCAACATAGGCATCAACAACATTGAGGAGATAAACCCCTATCATGGAAAAAATGCACATTTCTTTATTGCGTCGATAATATTTTTTCTTACTCTTCAACGACCTTTCAAGCCATGCCTTGTCGATGTCGCTCTCCTTGGCGTTGGGCGGGAAAAAGTCCATATAACTGCGTGTGTTGGGGTCGCTGTCCTTGAGGTCGCGATAGGCCTTGGTGTAGTCGGAGAGCATGCGATTGTTCCACGCTGTGCCATAGCCAAGCCCCACAAAAGCTCCCACCACAATGGGGAGTTTCCAATAGCGATGGTTGTAGATTTGCCCCAGCCCCGGGCACAAAGCCGAGAGCCACAAAGCACGCTTGGGGTCGGGATTAAACTTGGCAACGCCAAGGGTTGTCGCGACCGTGTCGGCAAGTTGCCCTGCAAGGCGCAGAGAGTCGGCCTTGGTGAACTTCACCGTGTCGCCCATGGCATCGAGCACCGGCATGCGCCTGCGATTCACCTTGGTTGATGTGGCAACGCTGTCGAGAGCCTGCACACCGCCACCAGCAGTGGCCACACGCACCGGTTTATCGACTGCTTGTGGTTGTGGGGCAACCACGGGTTGCTCTTGCCCAGCCATTGAAAAAGGAATAAAGAGCATGAGGCACAGCCACACAGCAGCACCGCTCCAATATCTCTTTTTTGTGTTTCTACATTTCACAAAGTCACACGAGTGGCAATCTTTCTCAAGAAAAACAAGAAAGGGTGTGCCACCGAAACATCTAAAAGTTAGTTACTTTTCAAAGTGTCAAAGATACGAATAATTCTTTCTAATTCTTCTTCGCTCTTGAACGGGAATGTTATTTTTCCTTTACCCGACATGTCGCAAGCAAACTTCACCGGCACGCCAAAGGCACTCGACAAATGCTTCTTGAGCACATCATAGTCTTTATTATTCAGCTTCTTAACCTCACTATTGGGGTCGGCAGGCTCGGTCTTGGCTTGGCCATATTGCTTGGCCGCTTGCTCAACCTGTCGCACCGATAAACCTTTTTTAAGAGTTTCGTTATATAATTTTAACTGCTGTGAGGCTTTGTCGAGCGAGAGCAGAGCACGGGCATGGCCCATGTCGATAGCACGGTCGCGCAAGCCCAGTTGCACCTCGGCAGGCAACTTGAGCAATCGCAAGAAGTTGGCAATAGTGGCGCGTTTCTTGCCAATGCGCTCGCTCAATCGCTCTTGGGTGAGGTGATATTGGTCGATGAGCTTGCGAAAGGTCAATGCAATTTCAATGGCATTGAGGTCTTCGCGCTGAATGTTCTCGATGAGTGCCATCTCGGTGAGTTCGGTGTCGTTGACCGTGCGCACATAGGCAGGCACCGTTTCGAGTCCTGCCAGCTTGGCGGCACGATAGCGGCGTTCACCCGAAATGATTTGATAGGCATCGGGGCCCACACTGCGCAACGTGAGAGGCTGAATGATGCCCAGCTCGCGAATCGAGGTTGCCAGTTCCTCAAGTGCTTCTTCGTCGAAGTTGTGGCGAGGCTGGTCGGGGTTGGGGGCTATTTGCTCAATAGCTATTTCATTGATGGCCGAAGACCCGCCGGGTTGCACATCGTCCATTGAGATGAGCGAGTCGAGTCCACGTCCCAGTGCATTTCTTTTCATGATTTATTTTTGTTTCTTAGTGGGGGGGGTGAGTGAAATGAGGCATAGCGCGCACTACTGTGCCACGGCTCCCTTGCGGCTATTTTTGGTGATGAGCTCCTTGGCCAGTTGCATGTGGCTCGTGGCACCACGGCTTGCCGCATCGTAGAGAATGGCGGGCAATCCATGGCTGGGAGCCTCACTCAAGCGAATGTTGCGCGGTATCACGGTGTTGAACACCATGTCGCCAAAGTGACTTTTCAACTCTTCATAGATTTGATTGGCAAGACGCAAGCGAGCATCATACATGGTGAGCAAGAAACCCTCGATTTGCAATGCAGGATTGAGCTTCGACTTGATGATGCGCACCGTGTTCAGCAACTTGGTGATGCCTTCGAGCGCAAAATACTCGGCCTGTACAGGAATAATCACCGAGTCGGCTGCCGTGAGGGCATTGACGGTGATGAGACCCAGCGAGGGACTGCAGTCGATTAAGATATAGTCGTAGTCGTCTTTCACCTTGCTCAAAGCTCCTTGAAGCACCTTCTCGCGACCGCTCTTGTTGATGAGTTCAAGCTCGGCGCCCACAAGGTCGATGCGCGACCCTATCAGGTCAAGCCCCTCAACACAAGTGTGCACCTCGGCTCCACGCAAGGGGTAGTCATCGACCAAGCATTCATAGATCGACGACGACATCTGCTTGGGATCTACGCCCAGACCCGATGTGGCATTGGCCTGCGGGTCGGCATCAATGAGCAGTGTTCTCTTTTTGCCTACCGCCAGCGAGGCCGCCAGATTAATGGCTGTGGTGGTCTTGCCCACACCGCCCTTTTGATTGGCTATTGCGATTATTCTTCCCATAAATACTAATCTTGCATTTTATTTACTGCAAAGGAATTACTTTTTAGGCAAACACCGATAAAAAACAGCGTTAAATTCATTGAAATGTTGATAAATCACCCTTTTTGTTAATAACTCCACCCACATTTTGATTTTTAAAAAATGCTAACACAGGCTTAGTTTTTTTGCATAACTCATTTTTTTTTGCGAATATTGCACGAAATTTATGCATTTTAGTGATTGTACCCCCCAAACCGGCATATCATGCACTACACGCTCTAACACTTTTTACTAATAAATAATTTTTAATTTTACAGAATGAAAACAGCAAAATTCCTGACGTTTTTTGTGCTATTGGGCACATTGCTTTTCACTTCGTGTGACAAAGATGAAGCAACTCCCCTCACCATCAAATTTCAAAAAGCAGCCATCAGCATGGTTGAAGGCGACACCACCACCCTCGTGGTTGAAGGTCTCAACAAGGGTGCCGAAGTGACTTGGAACTCAAGCAACGAGAAAATCGCTACTGTGAAAGACGGACTCGTGACTGCCCTCACCCCCGGCAATGCCATCATCAGTGTGGTTGCCAAGCAAGACGGCAAGTTGGGACATGCCAAAATCAAACTCACCGTTACCCCCAACCTCGACAAGGAAGTTATCAAATTCACCGATGCCAAACTCCAAGCATGGCTCCTTGCCATGCCAGGCCTTGACGCCAACAAAGACGGCCAAATCACTCGTGGCGAAGCCAAGAGCATCAATAAAATCGACTTCAGCTTCAAGAACCCACAAAGTGTAGACCCTGCCAAAGCTATCACCAACATCGATGGGTTGCAATATTTTGTGAACCTCGACACGCTCAACCTCAACAACCACCCCGTGGCCAACGCTGAGCCCATTGCCAAGCTCACCAAGCTGGTGCAACTGCAACTCTATGGCAGCAACTTCCCCACTATCGACCTGAGCGCACTCACCGAGTTGCAAGACTTGCGCATCACCCGCAACCCCAAGCTCACCAAACTTGATGTGAAAAACAACACCAAACTCGTGATTTTGGCTGTAGCCAAGACTGGCATCACCGAGATGGACCTCACTCCCTTGAAAGAAATCGAGACCGTGGGCCTAAACGACAACAAGCTCACCAGCGTGAAATTCAGCAACCTGCCCAAGCTCGACCGCATCGACATTTTTGGCAACAAACTCACCGCTATCGAAGCCAGCGGCTGCCCCATGCTCAAGCAAATGTTTGCTAACAAAAACGCAATCAGCAGCGTGGTGCTCAAAGACATGCCCGAATTGTTCAACTTGGTGCTCTATGAAAACAAGATCACCCAAATCGACCTCAACCTGCCCAAACTCATGATGTTGCGTCTCAACGACAATGCCATCGCCAATATCGACTTGGCCAACGTGCCTAAATTGATGATTTGCGACCTCTTCAACAACCCATTGGTTAAAGCCGACTTCAGCAAAAATCCCGAGATTCGCGACATCGTGCTCAACGATTGCCCCAACTTGCAAGAAATCAACATCTGCAACAAGGGCTACAATCCCGAAGCCGAATATACTTTCTTCTATGGCAATACTCAGCTCAAAACCATCTATGTTGACAAGGGCGACGAAGAAACACACGTGCAAAATCTTGCAAAATATGCAAAAAGAACCGACGTGAAAATCATTGCACAATAAAACAATGAGGAGGTAAAAACACATTACCGCCAACTTCATCAAGGGGGCAGGTGTCACAACATGGGCACCTGCCCTTTTTTCCCCTAAAAACAGCAACCCAAACCCAAATACCATGAAATTATGCACATTGGCCGCATTTTAAAACAGGAGCATAAGGTCATAAAGTTGCTGTTTTTTGCAGGAATTGCAGGAATTGCTTAATTTTGCAGTGCACAACCCAAGAAAGCTCACTCTCCTTGCTCGGTGGGTGAGCTTTTCTTTTTTTACATCACAATCGCTACTTCGGTTTATGAATAAATTTTTAGCTCTCATTCTGTTTTCACTATGCGCCACCATAGGCATGGCCGCCACGAGTGGCAATAGCCCAATCCAAGCCCCTGCATTTCTCAAACCCGGCGACCAAATCGCCATTGTGAGCCCTGCAAGCTGCCTCAACTATAGCGCCACCGATGCTGCTTATAGCGTGCTGGTAGACTGGGGGTTTCGCCCCGTGATGGGACGCAATGTAGCCAATCGCAATCACGGCTTTGCCGGCACACTTGCCGATCGCAAGCACGATTTTTTAACTGCCCTGCAAGACACAGCGGTGAAAGCCATTTTTTGCACCAATGGAGGCTATGGATGTGTGCAGTTGCTGTGTGAAATTCCTCTCAATGAGTTCACACAAAACCCCAAGTGGATTATTGGCTATAGCGATGTCACAGCCTTGCATAGTGCTCAGGTGCAGGCTGGTGTTATGAGCCTCCATGCAAGCATGGCCTATCGGCTCAAAGCCACCCATGGCGAAGACTCGGCCTCGCAAGTGCTCAAAAACTTGCTCTTGGGCACACTGCCCACCTATCATGTAGCGAGCCACCCTTTCAACACCACCGGCAAGGCACATGGCACACTGGTGGGAGGCAACCTGAGCGTGATGGCCTCGCTTGCCGAGAGCGACTATGATTTCTTGAATCGCCATTTCATGGACACCCACGACGTGATACTCTTCATTGAAGATGTGCATGAGCGCATCTATCAAGTGGACCGCATGTTGCACCTGCTCAAAATAAGGGGCATCTTGCCACGACTCAAAGGCTTGATTATTGGCAAATTCAAGGATTACCGCCCCGACGATGGTTGGGAGTCGATGGAAGAGATGTTGCACAGCTATCTCAAAGACTACAACATTCCCACCTGCTACAATTTTCCCGTGAGCCACTATGGCGACCACAACTACCCCATGATTGAGGGTTGCCCGGTGACCCTCGATGTGCAAGCCGACAGCACCACACTCACTTTCAACTTGCCCATCAAGCCATAGTTTAGTATTTTTGCTCACCACGACATATAACTACAATAAAAAGATGAAGATGAAGATGAAGATGAAACGATTGATAGGCATGCTACTTGCCACCTTGGGTTGCACAACCCTTTCATGGAGTCAAAACACAACTCCACAAGCCCCTCCCTTTCTCAAGCCCGGCGATTGCATTGCAGTGATTGCCCCTGCAAGCTCAATGACCGACAGCACCATCAACAAAGGCTGTGCTGTGCTCGGCAAGTGGGGCTTTGACGTGGTGAAGGGAGTCAACGTGAACGCCAAATTTCATGGCTGGGCAGGCACCGACGAGCAACGCGGAGCCGACCTCCTGTGGGCCTTGCGCGACCCCAAGGTGAAAGCCATTGTGTGTGCTCGTGGTGGCTATGGCTCGTCGCACTTGCTGTGCAACATGCCCATCGACACACTCCAAAAATATGCCAACAAGTGGATTGTGGGCTATAGCGACATCACAGCCTTGCACAGCGGTTGGGTGAGGGCAGGCCACATGAGCATTCATGCCAACATGCTGGGACGGCTGGCCAAGACAGCCGGCTCCGACTCGTTGAGCCAGCTGTTGCGCCAATTGCTACTGGGCAAGGTGCCTCACTACACAGTGGCAGGGCATCGCTACAACCACCCCGGGCGTGCCCAAGGCATTTTGGTGGGAGGCAACTTGAGCGTGATGGTGGGCATTAGCGGGTCGGCAACCTATGACTTTCTCGACCGCGACTACCTGAAAAATCGTGACGTGATTTTGTTTTTTGAAGACGTGGGCGAGAACATTTCGCGCGTGGCCAGCATGTTGCACCAACTCATGATAAAAGGTGCGCTCAACCGTGTGAAAGGTGTGATTGTGGGCCATTTCACCGACTACTCCCCCTCACATGGCTACAGCGACATGCAGCAGATGCTTCACGACTTCTTAAGCCAATATGACATACCGGTGTGCTATGATTTCCCCACCAGTCACGACGAAAATCTCAACTTTCCTCTCATTGAGGGTTGCCCCGTGACGCTTGATGTGAAAAAAGAAGAGGTGAAACTCAAGTTCCACCTCTAAGCATTCATGAGAGAAAAAAACGGCTTCATGCGCTCTTTGTGGCATCAATGGCTACATGGAGCGCATTTTCTTGTCGCGGCAAGCCCGAAAATGGTTGAATGTTTCAAAAATATCGGTGAGCGCAATATTGGAATTATCGGCCTGCCGTTGATAGAGACTGGCACTGCCACTCGTGTTGATGTTCTTGCCTTGCAATGCCCCCGAAACGCCCGAAATCTCTTCAAGCAACTTGAGCTGAAGTTGCACCATTTCATAGGCTCCAAAGTTGGTGTTGTTGACCGTTATTTGCTCGGGCTTAGCCTCGCCCATGGCAGGCGAATAGGGCAAAATGCCATTGCAGTTTTGCCAAATTTGACGCACCTCGCCCCACGTTAAGCCATCGGGCAAAGCCGTGTCGGGATAAAGAAGCACCCCCTTGGCACTGGCGCGCATGATGCGATCGATGAGGGTGATGAGACGATTGATAAACTTTTGCTGATCGATCACATCTTCAATAAAACCATGCACCTCGCCATCGGTGAGCGGATAAAACTTCAACACATAGGGGTGACTGCCATGGGCATAGGGCGACTCATAATCGCACAGCAAGTCGCCCATGGGCGAGAACCAACGGCAATGCCACGTGGTGGCAATATCCCAGCGATGAGTGACATTGGGCTTTGACTTCAACTCGCGCAATGCCGATAACGGTGCAACATAGGCCTTGCCCAAGGCACGATCGTGGCACACCAGCACCTCGCGACTTTCAAGCGTCCACACCTCGATAGCCCTGCACTTGCCTGCCTCGGCATTCCAAAATTGGGTGCTGCTGTGGGAGTCGGCACCAATGCGAGCTGCAAAGTCGGCCATGCGCTCACCGGCATTCTCGCTATATAGCCGTCGCACCCACGCTGCCTTGCGTCGCGACCCTTGCGCCACATGCTTGAGCAACTCGGCCACACTCATGTCGTGCAACTGCCCCACAAGTTCGCAGTCGCGTGCGAGCGGGTCGGAGATTGCATTCACAAAAAAGCGGTTTAAATTCACGTTGGTGAGCCGAGGCTTGGCCTCAAAAAGCTCCTGCCACTTGTCGACACGCTGAATGCAACACCCCGAGATGAGAAACTCTTCGAGCGCGCGACTATCGAGCTCATCGCGAGCCGTCACCAAGTGATGCCCAGCCTCCTCTTGAGTATCATGAGCTGCCCTACTTGCCTCTTGCCGGCCATTCATGTATTGCGACCTAAAACGCCCCACGATGGTTTTCACCAGTTGTCGCAACACATTGTTGGTGATGGGCGAGCCATCTCCATCGCAATAGTGTTGCCACTCGCTCATGCGTTGCCCCTGATGATTAACCACCATGTCGATCCACTGGTCGCCATAGGTGAATTGCTTGTTGCGCAACCTGTGTGCCCGCAACGAGGCAGCACTTGCCCATGCCTTGTGGGCTGCCCTCAAAATGGTTGAATTGTTGGCCATTGTGTGTTTTTCCATTTGATCTAAGTTTTTAAAGTTAACTTCTCACTGCAAAAAATTGCTTGCGATGGCGTGGACCACACGACACATGAATCCACCCAAAATCGTGTTCATTGATGACTTGATCGACAGGCAAATCAAGCTTCTTGATGAGGCGATATAGCCTTGCATTGCCTGCCACCGAACCTGTGGTGACGTCGGCAGCCTCGCCTCTCAAGTGCTGACTTCCTGGCATGCCACCCACAATGTGGTTGAGTTGCTTGCACCTGTAGCCACTATTCACGCGCAAAGGTGCCCCCCAAGCCTCACGCAAGGGGTCGAGCACTTGCTCAATGAGCGTGGTGAGCCGTGCCACCACTTGAGGCGATGGCGTGTTGTTGATATTGTGCACTGTGGCAATAGTAGAACGTGTGAGTTCGGCAATTGTAAAATACTTCATGGCAGTGTTTTTTTGCCACAAAGTTAAAAGGCATCATTGCCACAAGACAATGGCAATCAATCACCACTCATGCCCCAATCAGGGCAACTCATTGAGCACAAAATCAACGCCCATAGGAATTTTTCTTGCGAAAGTTGTTGGGCGAGTCTCCCAAATGTTTTTTTACATATTTCCCGAAAAACGACAAATTACCAAAGTTCATGTCGTTGGATATTTCCTTGATGCTCTTGTCGCTATACATGAGCAACTGCCTGATGCGCCCAATGATGCTGGCAGTGATGAGATCGCTGGCACTCTTGCCCGATTTTTGGTTGCAAATGCTGGTCAAATACTTGGGCGACACATAGAGTTGCTCGGCAAAATATTGCACACTGCGCTCATTGTTCTCGTTGCTGGCGAGCATGAGAATAAACTTGTGAAACAGCTTGTCGCCTTGTCGCAACATGCCATTGTGCTTTTCGGTGATGTGCTGCCCGATGCTCGAAAGCAGGTCGAGAGCATAGCTCTTGAGCAAGTTCATCATGGTTTCTTTGCCATAGTTGAGCTCGGGGTGTTCGATCTTAAACATGGCAAGGTCATAATATTTCATCATGAGCTCAATCTCATTGGGGGTGAACTTGATGACGGGATTGGACTGAATTTCGATAAAGGCATTGAAAACCGAGTTGTTGATAAAATTGATGCCATGGTCGGCCGAAACAGCTATCACAAGGCAGCCGAAGTTTTCATCGCTCTCAATATTGCTCACAATAGTGCTGGGCCTGATGAGCAAGGCATCGTGCTCTTGCAAGCAACACACTTTGTCGTCGAGTCGCAACGACAAGTCGCCTCTGATGCAAAACACAAAGGCAATGAAATTGAGTTTAAACACTTGCGACAACTCGCCTATCGTTTTGATGCTATTGGCAAAGGCTATGTCGCCGTCAAAATACCTGATGCCTCCCGAAATCGACAAATGGGGCACATCGCTAATATTCAATTCTTCAATAGAGCTTCTTTGCATCTCTAAAATCAATAAAAAGTTATCTTCACCTCCTCGGTGCAGACACTCATGCTGTTTTTGGACCTCCAATCACAATTCTTGAGGCAAAAAACAAACTTAGGGGAGAGAAATACAAAACAATTCTCTCCCTCAAGTTGCGTGTCGGTTTATATGATTATTTAAAAGATTTTTGATAGATTTCAACAATCTCTTCCTTGCTCAAGAAGCGAGGGTCAAGGTCGAGCAACATGCCTCCTGTAGCGGTAGCATTGAGGGCAAATCGCTCAAAATCGGCAGGCGTGATGCCCCACTCGCTCAACTTTATGTTGTCGACTCCACACTCACGCTGCATGAGGGCAAGCGCATCGAGGAAGTCGCTGGGGCGGGCACTCTTTTGCATGGTCATTTTCTCGGCCATCTTCATGTAGCGTTTCATGCAATCATTCTTGAAAGCCTTGTGATAGGCTTGACTGATGGCTATGAGGCCTGCTCCATGGGGCAGCTTGGGGTAAAAAGCACTCATGGCATGTTCAAGGGCATGCTCGCCCGTGCAACCACTCGTGGCTTCGACCATGCCTGCCAGTGTGCTTGCCCATGCCACCTTGCTGCGAGCCTTCATGTCGCGACCATCGGCAACAGCCATGGGCAGATATTTGGCCAGCAGGCGCACTGCTTCGAGGGCAAACAAATCGCTGAGTGGTGTGTGAGCCTTGCCCACATAGCCCTCTACTGCATGGAAAAACGCATCAAAGCCTTGATAGGCAGTGAGTCGTGGAGGCACCGACACCATGAGCTCGGGGTCTACAATGGCCAGTGTGGGGAACAGGCAAGTGCCACCAAAACCAATTTTTTCATTGTTCTCCTCGTCGGTAATCACTCCCCAAGGGTCGACCTCGGTGCCAGTGCCTGCCGTGGTGGGAATGGCAACGATGGGCAAAGCCTTTTCCATGGGCTTGCCTGCACCATGACCACCATGCACATAGTGCCACAAGTCGCCACCCATGGCAGCTACCAGAGCAATGGCCTTGGCACTGTCGATAGAGCTACCGCCACCCAAGCCCACAACAAAGTCGCAATGAGCGTCTTGGCACAACCGGGCGCCTTGGGCAACATGCGACTTAATGGGGTTGGGTAATATCTTATCAAAAACTTCACATTCCACTCCGGCAATGGCCAATTGCTCCTTGAGCGTGTCGAGATAGCCATATTTTTTCATCGACGAACCAGCCGAAATGACAATCAAGGCTTTTTTTCCGGGAAGTTGCTGTTTCGACAAGTTCTTCAGCTCCCCGGCACCAAAAATGAGCTTAGTGGGAATGTTTAGTCCGAATTTTTTCATCATAGCTTTTATAGTTTTATGACCTCTACTCCTTAGTACTAAAAAAAGAAGCATGAGTCGGTTCACACTTTGAATTTCAACAGGGGTAAAGTTAACACAAGCACACCTAAAAAACAAGCAAAAAGATGCAAAAAACATAAGAATTAGTTAAAATGCCACACTTTTCATCGCTCTTTCACAACACATACTATCACCTGCGGCCAAGAGTCAAAAATTTGTAAAATTGAAATGGTTTAAGTAACTTTGTAGCCTAATTTACTACCCTATATAATAATTTGATAATAAAACATTTTGATGGAAGCAATTCAATTTGGAAAATATATAGAACTGGCCTATGAAATCTTTGTTGTGGGCGAGAGTGGGAACGTGTCGGTGTATAAATTCGACGACAAACACCCCGACAGGTTTGTCTTTGGCATGGACCAAACCATGATTGAGGGGTTCATGAAGCACATTCAAGGACTCGAACAAGGACAACAGTTTGACTTCACTCTTGAGGCCAACGAAGCCTTTGGAGAACGCAACACCGACCAAGTGATTGAACTCGACAAGCACATTTTTGAAGTGAATGGCGAGTTTGACACCGACAAGGTGTATGTGGGCGCTATGGTGCCCATGATGACACAAGACGGCATGCGCATCGAGGGGCGTGTGATCAACATCACGACCGACAAAGTGACCATGGACTTCAATCACCAACTTGCAGGCGAGAGAGTGCGCTATCAAGGCAAGGTGCTCACTGTGCGCGATGCCACTGCCGAAGAAATGGCTCCCAAGCATGGCACAGGTTGCAGTTGCGATGGCGGTTGCGATGGCGGTTGCAGTGGCTGTGGAGGCGGCTGTGACTAAACATCACATTACTTTTCCAAACACACACATTACCAAAATTTAAAACAAGTAACAACAACAATTATGGCAAAAAAAATAACCGACAAGGTGACATGGGTGGGCAAAATCGACTGGGAACTCACACGTTTTCACGGCGATGAATATTCCACCCATCGAGGCTCAAGCTACAACTCCTATCTCATCAGAGACAAAAAAACGGTGCTCATCGACACGGTGTGGCTCCCCTTCGACAAGGAATTTGTGGCACGGCTCAAACAAGAAATCGACCTGCAAAAAATCGACTATATCGTGATGAATCACAACGAGGTTGACCACAGCGGTGCCTTGCCCGAACTCATGCGCGAAATTCCCAATGTGCCCATCTATTGCACCAAAAAAGGTGAAGCAATCATCAGAGGACACTATCACCAAGAGTGGAACTTTGTGAACGTGAAAACTGGCGACACGCTCGACCTTGGCGACAGCAAGCTCACCTTTATTGAAGCATCGATGCTGCATTGGCCCGACACTATGTTCACCTACATGAGTGGCGAGAACATTCTTTTCTCCAACGATGCCTTTGGACAGCACTTTGCCAGCGAGTCGCTCTACAACAACAATGTGCCTCAAGACGACCTCTACTTTGAAACGGCAAAATACTACACCAACATTCTCAACCTCTATAGCCCCATGGTGAACCGCAAGGTCAAAGAGTTGATGGCCATGAACCTGCCCATCGACCTCATTTGCCCAAGCCATGGCATTATTTGGAAAGAAAATCCCATGCAAGTGGTTGAAACCTACCTCAAGTGGTCGCAAGCCTATCAAGAAAATCAAATCACACTCGTCTATGACACCATGTGGAACTCAACACGCCGCATGGCCGAAGCCATTGCCGAAGGCATCATGCAAGCCGATGGTGAAGTGACCGTCAAACTCATGAATGCATCTAAAGACGACAAAAACGATATTCTCACCGAGATTTTCAAGTCAAAAGCCATTCTCGTGGGATCGCCCACAATCAACAACGGCTTCTCTTTTGCCATTGCAGGCCTTCTCGAAATGGCACGCGGGCTCAAGTTTAAAAACAAGAAGGCTGCAGCCTTTGGTTCCTATGGCTGGGGAGGCGAGGCCACCAAGCTCATCACCGAGCATCTCAAGCAATCGGGATTTGAGGTGGTGAACGATGGCATTAAAAAACAATGGGTGCCCAACGAGGAAACACTTGCCGAATGCACCGAGTTTGGCAAGCAGTTCATTGCCAGCCTGTAATAAAAGAATACCCTATAAAGAAATCCCCTTTGTGCTTTAATACACTCAGGGGATTTCTTTTTTTTATTGTTTATTGCCCTGCCATGCAAAGGCAAGGCTTCATAACATCGCTACAAGTAGCTTGTGCTGAAGTTTTACTCTTCTTCAAAGTCTTCTTTTCCTACTCCACACAAGGGGCACACCCAATCGCTGGGAATATCTTCAAATGAAGTGCCTGCTTGAATGTCGTTTTCGGGATCACCCACTTCGGGATCATAAACATAGCCACAAACGGTGCAAACATACTTTTTCATAATAAATACCTAATTTTGATAGTGAATAATAGTTTTAAAAAAAGATTAGTATCTTAATTGGGTGCAAATTACGAAAATAAATTTCACACTACCAAATAAAAGAAAACAAAAAAAAGAATGAGCAACCTGTTACAAGAACAAAGTCGCTCATCTCCTCTCTCCACAGCGGTGCGTACCGGACTCGAACCGGTGACCTCCTGCGTGACAGGCAGGCATTCTAACCAGCTGAACTAACGCACCATTTTTGGTTTGTGGCAATTGTTTTTCTCAATTGCGAGTGCAAAGATAGAGGATATTTTTGACACTGCAAAATTTTCGACAAGAAAATTTTCAAAAAAATCACTATGGACACTCAAAGTGGAGTGAAGGGAAGGGAAGTGAGAAGAACAATACGGGTTGTCCCTCTAATCCATTCTTTGTTCCCACGAAATTCACAGAATTACAAGAAAATCAACAAATTAAGCAACCAATCGTGCCGTCTTGACTCCTAAAGAAAAACCCCTTCATTAAATTCGCTTAATTTGTTGATTTTCCTGTAATTCCGTGAAATCAGTGGGACAAAATGAGAAAGGTGACTAATGGAGAATAGCACACAAGAGAGGACTGCGCTCATGAAGCACAGCCCTCTCTTGATGTAGTTGGGATTAAAACCTTATATCGGCTTAGAAGCTGAAGCCCATCTTGTCGGTCTTGGTAGCATTGCCTTCTTTGTCAATCACAAAGGCATAGCTTTGGTTGCTCTTAGCTTTGAGCTCGTCATCAACTTTGGCAGCTGGCACAAACTCGGCACCAAACACAGTCTTCGATTGAGTAAAATTACCCTTTTCGGTAGAGCCGGTTACTACCTTGCCACTTAAAGCCACATTAAACGATATTTCATATCTTTCCTTGGGTTTAGCTCCTTGTTTGGGCTGAAATCTATATTTAATACCCATTTCGGCAGGAAATTTTTTACTGCTCACTGTTTTGCTCCAAATGGTGGAAGTGATTTTATCCATTTTGTTTTCATTGTTATTGCCCTTGTAAATAACATACACGTCGGCAACAGCAAGCACATCTTCGGTCATGGTAATGGTGTATTTTCCAGTCAATTCGGTCACTTCCTTGGGCTCATCGTCGCCACCACCACAAGAGGTGAGAGTGAAACCTGTCAAAACGGTGCACACGAGTGCTGCAAATAAAAGAAATTTCTTTGTCATGATGTTAAAAATTATATCTTGTTAATAATAATGATAATTTGCTATATTCTCATTGTTGATTATCGCAAAGATATTTGTTTTGCTTCAATTCACACACAATCGAGATGTTATAATTGCTTAATTGCAGTTTTATTGCGTCGAAACAACATGTGCGCAACATCATTGCTCCTTGAAATAATCTTGCATCGCCTTTTTCACCTTGGGGCTCAAGGCAATGAGCGTGAACATCGTGCAACCTGCCATGAGGGCAAATGCCAAGTCCATCACGCTCACCAGCACATCGAGCTTGATTACCGCCGCCACAACAATCATGGCAAGGTAATAGTAGTTGTAGTACTTGGCATTGTGGGCGCCAAACAAGAAGTTGGTGCACTTTTGGCCATAGTAGCTATAGGAGAACATGGTTGAAAAAGCAAAGAAAAACACGATGGCCATGAGCAAATATTGCCCAACATGAGGAATGAGTTGTCCAAAAGCTCCAAGGGCTATATACAAGCCTCCCGACACTTCGCCAGTGCCAATGTTTTGACCTGCAATGATGATGGGAATGGCAGTGAGGGTGCACACAATGCCCGAGTCGATGAGAGGTGCAATCATCGCCACAAGCCCCTCGCGCACGGGTTGCGTGTTCATCGAGGCTCCGTGCATCATCGATGCCGTACCCACGCCGGCCTCGTTCACCATAGCGGCACGACGAGCCCCGGTGAGAGCTATGAGCGTGAAACCACCAGCAATGCCTTGGGGATTAAAAGCTCCATCAATAATTTGCACAAACACGCCCGGCACCTTGTCGATGTTCATGACCATGATAATCGCCACCAGCACCAAGTAGAGCGTGACCATGAGTGGCACAATCTTGGCAGCCGTTTTGGCGATGCGCCCTATGCCTCCCAATATCACTGCGCCCACAACCACAACAATGCCAACACCCATGGCAAAACGCAAACCAACGGTGTTTTCAATGCCCATGGGGGTAGTGAACACCGTGGTCACCGACTCAACAAGTTGATTGGCCTGCATGAAGCACAGAGTGCCCACAAGACCAAAAATGGCAAAGGCATTGGCAAGCGGTTTCCACTTCTTGCCCAACCCCTCGGTGATCACATACATGGGACCGCCCTGAATTTCGCCGTTGCTATCACGACCTTTATACATAATGGCGAGTGTGCCCTCAAAAAACTTAGTGCTCATGCCCACCAAGGCACTCACCCACATCCAAAAAATCACCCCGGGCCCGCCAATCGACAGCGCAATGGCCACACCGGCAATATTGCCCATGCCCACTGTGGCGGCTATGGCACTCATGAGAGCTTGAAAAGAGCTAATCTGCCCGGTTTCTTTGCCGGCATCTTTGGCTTGCTTTTGTCGCAACGCTCTGATAGACCAAGGCAATCGCCTAATCGACACACCAGCCGAATAGATGAGCAAAAACAATCCGCCACCTATGAGCAGGAAAAACTCGGGATAGCCACACACAAAGTCACTTGCAGCAATGAGCCAGCTACCCATGCTATTCAATATCTCAGTCATTGTTTTATTTGTTGGTTGAAAGTCAATGTTTAATCTCCTTTTATTATCTCTTGAGCCAACTGCACGCTATCGGCGATTTTGATAGTTGCGATACTTGTCGCTACTATAGGAGTTGGAGCCAAAACCAGTGGAGTTGAACTCATCTTCCTCATCGGCAGTCTTGTCTTTATCGGGCTTCTGCTGCTCAATAGCATCTTTGCGCTTTTCGGGCTTGTTGCGCTTGATTTTATCGGATTTTTGCAAGTTGAGTGGCGTGGCATAAATGTTCCACGTTTCTTCACTGCCCCACCCTTTGCGTATTTTGAGTTTGTTGACATGGGGGTAGTAATACACCTCTTCGGGCTGACGATGCTCGCCATAGTTGCCCGTGTCCCACTTGCCATTGCCATTGCGGTCGATAAACAGGCGCAGGTAATATTGCCCGGGAGTGAGATTTTGAAACGTCACCTTGCCGGCATTCACTTGCTCACGGCGCAACACATTCTCGTTGCGGTCGAGCAACTCCACCACTGCCGAGTCGCCCCCACCATTCACATGCAACACAATGTAGCCATAGTCGTCGAGCGAGCGCACTTTAAAGTCAATTTTCAGCGAGTCGTTCACTTGTCCATAGATGCTGCGCAATGCCATTGAATCGAGTCGCAGGCGATAGTTGCCCTCGGGCACCAAAGTGGTGTCGATGGCAAAACGCATGGGGTTGAGGGGGCTCACTTGCTTGAGCAAGGGCTTGGGCACAACGGGAGCCCAAGTGCTATCGGGGCGCATCAACTCGAGAGCAATGCGGTCTTGGTAGATGGTGTCGAGTGGCACCTCAAACTTGAACGTCACGCTATCGGTCACATCAAGGGTACCCTTCTTCTCCATGTTCACCACAAGTGGCTCACGCTTCTTGCCTCGTTGAGCCTTGAGCATCTCAATATCAAGTTCAATGCTCTCCACATCTTTGCCTTGCGCCACAAGTTTCTCGCGCTCGGCTTCGAGCTTGGCAAGCTCATGGGTCATGCGCTCCTGCTCCTTGGCTTCTTCTTTGGCACGCTTGATTTCGCTATTGGTTTTGCGAGCCATGAAGTTGAGGGTGTCGTGCACCATCACCAGTGCTCCTGCCGAGTCGCTCTTGAAGTGTTGCATCTCGATTGTGATGGAGTCGCTCTTGATGAGAGTAGAGTCGGTGAGCCAATACACCAGTGAGTCATTGCCCTCGCGCGTTTCCAGTTTATACCAACTGGGCGCATGAACTGCCGGTTTCAACACCTTGAGCCGGGGCAGTTGTGTGGGTGCCGACAAGAGCACAAAGAGCTTGTTGCGTCCTTGCCGTTCATTCTTTTTCATGTAAAGAGGCTTGTAGTCTTCGCGAAACATGGTGAGCAACACATCGTTGGGAAGAAACTCGGTGTGGGTGGCTGTCTTCACCGTGTCGATGCGGTGATCGAAGGTGAATGTAGTGTCTTGCGAGTTAAAGGTGGCCACACCGGGCACTATCACCTCGTCGAGAAAGGCCATTTCCTCGGAACGTGCCATGCGATAGTTGCCGTCCATGTCGTTGAGGGCAAAAACATGGTAGCGCCCCGGCTTGAGGTTGTGTATTGTGAACTCGCCCTTGTCATTGGTGCGGCTGATGCGCTCCAATGGCAACCGAGCAAAAGCAGTGTCGCTCAAGTTGCTGTGAATGCCCACCAGCACATGCTGCATGGGCTCCAAATCACTGGCACGCAACACAATGCCCGATATTGCAAGCGTGTCGAGAATGTCGCCTGTTGAAAAAGCATAGCTAAAGTTATCGAGGCGGTTGCCCTCGTTGTTGTCTTCAATCGCATCGCTAAAGTCGATGGTATAGGTGGTGTTGGGCTTCAACTCATCATTGAGTTCCACAAGAATGCTCTTGCCCAGCACTTTGATTGATGGCTGATTTTTTTGAGTGGGAGAAACCACCACTTTTTTTTGCTGATCTTTGATTTGCACAATCTCGTCGAAATGCAGTTGCACTTTGCCACCCTTGTAATGAAGAGAGCCCAAGGCAGGCGAACTCTTGACAAGCACAGGTGGAGTGTAGTCGCGCGGACCGCCCTCGGGCGAACCAATATTGGCACACGCCCACAGCAATGCTCCGGCAAGCAAGCACAACACGATATGTAACAAATTTTTCAATTCAATGGGCAGTTAAAGCATTATTGAGCCACAAAGTTACAAAGAATTTATGAAGAAAAACCTAAAATTATGAGCCTATTGCGACCTAATGACCGATTGGGGCTCAACCCACAACCTTTGCATCTAAAAACAATAAAAACGGCATGTGTCAGCCTCACGGCCTTGACACATGCCTTGAAAAAACATATTTTTTTGTCACTTATGTGCTTAATCACAACTCATGGTCACTTCACCACATTTTGTGGCCGGCCATCAATAAAGGCCTTTGCATTGCGAGTGACGATGTCCATGAGACGGGTGCGTGCTTCTTTGCTCGCCCAACCAATGTGGGGAGTCATGTAGCAGTTGCGAGCACGCAACAGCGGGTTGTCTTCTTGTGGAGGTTCTTGAGCCATCACGTCAAGACCTGCACCCAGCAAGCCACCTTTTTCAAGGCAGTCGGCAAGGTCGGCTTCGTTTACCAATTCGCCACGCGAGGTGTTGATGAGAATGGCACGAGGTTTCATGGCGTGCAATCGCTTGCGATTCACCATGTGGTGAGTGTCGGGAGTGAGCGGGCAATGCAACGACACAACATCGCTTGTTGCAAAGAGCGTGTCGAGATCAACCTTGGTGATGCCTTCGGGCAACTGCTCTTGTGCCTTGGAGGTGAAAGCCTGAACCTTCATGTTCATCACCAATGCCATGCGAGCCACTTGCATGCCAATGTTGCCAAGGCCCACGATACCCATGGTTTTGCCTGTGAGTTCCACAAGAGGTGTGTTGAAATAGGAAAAGTCGCTACAACGGCTCCACTTGCCATCGCGCACGTCGCTGGTGTAGTGGCGCACATGATTGCAAATGTTGAGCAAATGGGCAAAAACCATTTGTGCCACCGAGTCGGTGCAATAGTCGGGCACGTTGGTCACCACAATGCCACGCTTGCGGGCAGCTTCAACATCCACAACATTCAAGCCTGTAGCCATCACGCCAATATACTTGAGATCGGGCAATGCGCCAATAGTGGTAGCATCAAGCACGACCTTGTTGGTGAGCACCATTTGAGCGTCGATGGCGCGTTCCACAACTTGAGAGGCGGCAGTGCGGTCATACACTTTGCAGTCGCCCAATTCTTTGAGGCCTTTCCATGAGAGGTCGCCGGGATTGACGGCGTAACCATCTAAAACAACGATTTTCATTTGTTTTTCAATACTGTTTAAGCTTATATATTTTTGCAAAAAATCATACACGGGCAAAGATAGGTATTATTGCGAGTTTTCCAAAAACTTTAAGGTTAAATCCAAGGGCAACCGCATCAAAATCTTGATTTTTTGATTCTATGGAGTTACTACCACTTGAGGACAAGGAGAATGAGATAACCGTCATACCCAAGCTGCTTGACAAGCCGGACGTGGAAGGCGCTGTTATCTCCATAGATGCCATAGGAACACAGACCGACATAGCGGCCCGGATACCGGACATGAAGGCCGACTACTTCCTTGCCGTCAAAGATAATCAGGGCTCCTTGCACGAAGCTGTCATCGACACGTTGCGCTACAGCACGCCCTTCGACGAGTCCTCAGAAATGGAGGCAGACCACGGGCGTGTCGAATCTCAACAGCATTTAATTGTATCATTTTTAGATAATTCTAACACAAAAATGCGTTCCCCAAATTTAGTTTTAAATATTTTTTCACTTAAATATTTTATTGTATATTTGCAGGCTGTAAAATGACTTCAAGCGTGAAGACCATTTTGTGACCCTGTAAATAATTAAATAACATAATAATTCAACAAATGCAAACTAAAGGTTTTATTAAGGTTATAACCGTTGCGTTGATTCTTATTTGTGCATTCTACCTTTCGTTCTCTTTTGTGGCCAACCACTATGAGACCGAGGGCGAAGAGCTTGCCATGGCCAAGGCACATATCGGCACTCCCGATATGTCAAACGCCACCTATAAGAAGGAGTACAACGATTATATGGACAAAATCGCCAAGCAGAAGGTGTACCTGGGCTACTACACGTTCCAGGAAGTTCGTGAAAAACAGTTGGGACTTGGTCTTGACTTGAAGGGTGGTATGAACGTGACTCTTCAAATCTCGGTGCCCGACATTTTGAAGGCTTTGTCTAACGAAAATCAAGACAAAACATTCCGCAAGGCTATCGCCAACGTCGAAGCCAGCCAAGCCGCTCAAGACGACTACGTGACATCGTTCTGCAACGAATACAAGAAATTGGGTGGCCACAACCTCGCTCAAATTTTCCGCGGTGTGCAAAAGGTGAAAGAAACTCCTGGTGCTACCGATGCTCAAGTGGAAACTATCTTGAAAGGCGAGGTAAACTCGATGGTCGACAACTCCTATAACGTGTTGCGCAACCGTATCGACAAATTTGGTGTTGTTGCTCCCAACATTCAAAAACTGCAAAGCACTGGTCGCATTTTGCTTGAACTCCCAGGCATCAAAGAACCCGAACGTGTGAAGAAACTGCTTCAGGGAACTGCCAACCTCGAATTTTATGAGACCTATAAATGGAGCGAAATTCGCGACAACTTCAACCAGCTCATGGCTGCTACCGAGAATGCCGCTACTCCTGCAAAAGTTGCTACCGACTCCACACAAGCCGACTCCACACAAGCCAAAGCCACCCCTGCCGTGGCAAGCGTGAAGCTCTCGAGTGTGCTCCAGCTCTATGGCCGTGGCGACTTCTGCGTGGTGGGTGTGACTGCCGCCAAAGACACAGCTGCCGTGAATGCCATTATCGCTCAATATGGCCCCAAATACTTGCCCAGCGACTTGAAACTGTGCTGGACCGTGAAGGCCGACCAAATGCTCAACGACAAGTTTGGTCTCATTGCCATCAAAAAGGGTCCTCAAGGCAAGGCTCAAATGAATGGCGACGTGGTGACTCAAGCTCAAAGCGAGTTTGAAAACCTCAAGGGTCAAGTGGTGACTATGAAGATGAACGATGAGGGCGCCCGCCAATGGTCGCGCCTCACCGGTGCCAACATCAATCGTCAAGTAGCCGTTGTGCTCGACAACCAAGTTTATTCCTATCCCAACGTGAATCAGCAAATCGATGGTGGCAACACCGAAATTTCGGGCAACTTCACCGTCGAAGAGGCCAATGACCTTGCAACCGTGCTCCAATCGGGTAAAATGGTGGCCAAGGTAAACATTGCCAGCGAGAGTGTGATTGGTCCTTCACTGGGTCAAGAATCAATCAACAAGGGTATGATATCATTTGCCGTGGCACTTGTGCTCTTGATGATCATGATGATTGTTGTTTATGGCTTCAAGGCTGGTAGCATTGCCAACATGGGCTTGCTCTTCAACCTGTTCTTCACCTTTGGTATTTTGGCTTCGTTCCAAAGCGTGCTCACATTGCCTGGCATCGCCGGTATTGTGCTCTCGCTGGGTATGGCAGTCGATGCCAACGTGCTCATTTTTGAACGTTGCAAAGAAGAGTTGCGCAATGGCAAGAACCTCAAAGCCGCTGTGAAAGATGGCTATAGCAACGCTTTCTCGGCAATCTTTGACGGTAACTTAACATCTATCATCACCGGTATTATTTTGGCCTACTTGGGCACTGGCCCAATTCGTGGTTTTGCCATCACCCTCATCATTGGTATTTGCTGCTCGTTCTTCACTGCCGTGTTTGCCACACGCCTCATTCTTGAGAACTTCATCAACAACAACCGCTTTGGCTTTGGTAGCACAACTTTCACTACCAACCTTGCCAAAAACTGGATGCAAAACACCAAGTTCAACTTTGTGAACAAGAGCAAGAAGGTGGGCACAATTGTAGCCATTTGCTCGGCCATTGTGATTGCCATGTTCTTCATTCGCCCCTTGAGCTTGGGCATCGACTTCTCGGGTGGTCGCAACTATATTGTGAAATTTGATCACGCAGTTTCAACCACAGCCATTCAAAGCCAACTCACCCCACTCTTCCAAGGTGCTACCGTCTCGGTGATTCAAATCGACAACAACAAAAAGGTGCGCGTGTCGACCAACTACAAGGTTGACAACAACGACCCCGAAGTCGACGAAGAAATCATGGGCTTGCTCTACAAGGGCATGAAGAGCGAACTGGGAAGCATGAGTTTTGAAGACTTTAGCGTGAGCAATGAGCAAATTGGCGTGGTGTCGCAAGATGCTGTGGGTCCTGCTATTGCAAGCGACATGACACGCGGTGCAATTTGGGCCGTGTTGCTCTCGGTGATTGCTATGGGATTCTACATCTTGTTGCGCTTCCGCAACCTGGCCTTCTCGCTGGGTGCTGTGGCTGCAGTGGCCTTCACCTCATTTATTGTGATTGGCTTCTTCACCCTGCATGGCTTGTTGCCCTTCTCAATGGAAGTTGACCAAACCTTCATTGCCGCTATCCTCACTGTGATTGGTTATCAAATCAATGACACGGTGGTGGTGTTTGACCGTGTGCGCGAATATCGCAACCTCTATCCCAAGCAAAACGAAGAAGAGCGTTTCAACAATGCCCTCAACAGCACTTTGAGTCGCACCATGATGACCTCGTTGAGCACATTGCTCGTGCTCATCGTGATCTTCCTGCTGGGTGGTGAATCGATTCGCTCATTCAACTTTGCCATGATATTGGGTGTGGTGATTGGCACCTTGTGCTCACTCTTTGTGGCTGCTCCCACAGCCTACACCTTTGTGAAGCGCTTTGAAAAGAAAGGCAAAAAACAATAAAACATAAAATCTTGATGATATTCAACAAAGGCCGCGAATTCTGATTCACGGCCTTTGTGATTTTTAGGTTCAAACTCTGAGGTTGCGAGAACCGCAAGTGAAAAAAAATTACATTTTTTCACGCTGCAAATCAATAAATACATTATCTTTGTCACTTCGGAAATCTAAAGCATATTTAACTAAAAACTAAACTCATTTTTTTTATGTCAACTTTAACTATCGCAATTGTTGTCGTGTTCATCATCGGCTACGCCTGCATTGCAATGGAGAGTTTCACCAAAGTCAACAAAGCTGCAGTGGCGCTGCTCATGTTTGTGGGTTGCTGGACGCTCTTCATGATGGATCCGGGCAGCTACATCACCGAGGTGTCGGGCGACGGATTACTGGCTAAAGTAAACGAAATCATCGAAGCCCACTTGGGCAGCACATCAACCACCCTCTTCTTCTTGATGGGTGCCATGACCATTGTTGAGATTGTGGACCAAAATGGTGGTTTTAACTTCGTGAGAAATGCATTGCGCACCACCAGCAAGCGCAAGTTGCTGTGGCGCATCATGATTCTCTCTTTCTTCTTAAGTGCCATTCTCGACAACATGACCACCAGCATTGTGATGGTGATGGTGTTGCGCAAGCTCGTTGAAGAGAAGCACGACCGCATGATGTATGCCTCACTGGTGATTATTGCCGCCAACTCGGGTGGCGCATTCTCGCCCATTGGCGATGTCACAACCATCATGTTGTGGAACAAGAGCCTCATCACGTCGGGTGGCGTGATTACCGAAATTTTCATTCCCTCGCTCGTGTCGGCTGTAATCCCCACCCTCATCTTGCAATTCATGATGAAGGGCGAACTCAAAGTGCCCGAAAATAAAGAATCGAGCGCAGCCGATGAGCTGACCAACTCGCAGCGCAACACTATCTTTTGCCTGGGAGTGGGTGGCTTGGTGTTTGTTCCCATCTTCCGCTATCTCACCGACCTGCCCCCATTTGTGGGCATCTTGCTCATTTTGGGCATTTTGTGGCTCACCACCGAGCTCTTCTATGCTCAACTGGCCGAGCACACCAGCCCCATGTCGAAACGTGTGAGCAACCTGCTTTCACGCATCGACATGAGCACCATTCTCTTTTTCCTTGGTATTCTCATGGCTGTGAGCTGCCTTGAAGAGGTGGGCGTGCTCTCGCTCACCGGCGAGTGGCTCAATCAAGTGTCGGCAGGCAACCACTATGTGGTGACAGGTGCCATTGGTGTGATTTCGAGCATCGTCGACAATGTGCCCCTCGTGGCAGGCTGCATGGGCATGTACACCAACCTTGTGGGCGACTTTGCCTGCGACGGCCTGTTTTGGCAACTGCTGGCCTATTGTGCCGGTGTGGGTGGTTCAATCCTCATCATTGGCTCGGCTGCAGGCGTGGTTGTAATGGGCATCGAGAAAATCAGCTTTGGCTGGTATATGAAACACATGAGCTGGATTGTGCTGGTGGGTTACTTTGCAGGCATTCTATGCTATGCCGGCATCAACATGATTGTGCGCTAAAAAAGCAAACACACACATCACACAACACAAAATCGAGGATTTGCTTGCATCATGCCCTTGGTGGGCAGTCCTCGATTTTGTGTTTTCAACATTTTTACACTACCTTTGCAACCACAGTATCAATTGAGTCTCCGTAGTTCAATGGATAGAACGAAGGTTTCCTAAACCTTAAATCAGGGTTCGATTCCCTGCGGGGATACTATCAAAGCCAATGAAGTTGCCCAATAACCACCAAGTTATAGCAACTTCATTTCTTTATTTTGGTGCAACAACATTTCACAAAATTTGGGCACAGCCGATTCATAAAAATATAGTTTCCCTAAAATGGCATAATAAAACCCCAAGAAGACACCATTGAAACTTCTTGGGGTTTGGGAATTGCAAAAAACGAAAAATGAAAAAAATCCTATTGGACTGATTCGAGAGTAATTGTGTGTGTGTGTGTGTTTATAGATGTATTAGAATTTGTAATCGATACCCATGCCAAATACTTTATTGGTGCGTGAATACACGTCTTTGCCTGGCATGGTTGTGCCATTGTAACCGGGCTTTCCTGCCTCTACACTCTTGGTGTAGTCGTCATACATCGAGAAGAAGTAGCCCACATTCACAGTCACCTTCTTGTTGAAGTTCACAGCGGCACCCAAACCCACCGACCAACTATCGCAAGAGAAAGCTGTGTTTTGCTGGAAATCGTCGGCAAGGCCATAGTTGGTGCGTTGTGTGCCGGCACTCACAGTGAAGGTTTTGTTGATGTCATATTCCACACCTGCCAGCAATTCACGAGTGCCGTGCTTGAGGGCTTTTTCTTTGTGCCCAGCCATGCCAGCGTGCTTGTCGTCGAAAAAGTGATATTCGAGCGTGGCGCGCAACCGGGGTGTGATGGCATAGCCAGCAGCCACCGAGAGCATGGCAGGAATGTCGCTGGGAGTGTTCACGCCATCTTTAAATGCAGCAAGTGCTCCATTGGGGTCGCTATTCTCGCGTGTTTTGTTCTCGATATTAAGATTGGCCCTGAATTCATATTTAGCCGCCAAAGTCAAGTTTTTGTATTGATAGTTCACGCCCAAAATGGGAGTCACGCCCCAACCCTTTTGATCGCAATCGAGACGCAGGTCGAGCAGAGTTTTGTCCATTTTTTTCATTTTGGCAGTCACAAAGCCCGAATAGTTGCCAAAGAAGTAGTTGACACGCACACCGGCATAGCCACTCAACGAGGGCATGAAGCGGTAGAAACCACCAATTTGACCTCCATAGATGAGCTGACTGCCTTGCAAGGCTGTGTTGATGTCATAGGCAGCAGGTGTGAGTGTGCCTTTGCTCATGGCATAGAGGCCAGCCATCACCTGAGAGTCGAAAGCAGGCAAGCCGTTGTCGAACGAGCACTTGCCACCACCGCCCACAACACCGAGCATGCCCGACACGCCCCAACGGCCCTTGTTGTAGCTTGCCATGAGCGACGGAATTGCCGGAGCCGAAGCCTTACCGGTGTATTTGCGAGTACCTTCGGGAAAAAGAGCAAAGGTCGACTCAATGTTGCGAGTTTGATAGGCACTTTGAATATTGAGCGACAAAGCCCAGCCTTGTGGCATGAATGCAGTGCCGGCAGGGTTGCTATACACAGCATCAATGTCGTGAGAAGCTCCGCGAGCCACCATGCGCAAAAAATCGACATGAAGATTGGTGTTGGTTAAAATTCCACCTGCATGAGCTCCACAAGCAAGGGCTATCGACACTCCTAATAATGTTATTCGTTTCATCGTTTTTCTAAGTTTTTAAATTAATTCTGCGACAAATGTAATACATTTCAATTGATAAACTGTTCTATTTTGCTCAAAAAATGGTAAATAATTCCCTTTTTGTTAACATTTGTAATTTAATCATTTAACAAGTCTAAAAAAGAACATTTTTTTACTGTTGTTAAATGGTTGAATCGCCCAAAAGCACAAAATAGTTGGCACAATAGTTGCAATATTTCTTCACAGCATTGTATCTTTGCCCTGAGGGGGGCACACAGTAGCCCACACCGGTTCACAGAACATAACACACATTAAAATATCAAGAAATTATGAACAACATCAACAATTCCAACAACAATGGCGGCTTCAATGCCGGTAACATCACCAAAGGCTGTGCAGGCACAAGTGGCATTGTCATTGCCGTGCTGGTAGCACTTGCAGGCATCTTCATGTGGGGTGTGAGCCAATACAACGGCCTCGTTGCCCAACAAGAAGACGTGGAAAAGGCTTGGGCCAACGTTGAAAACACCTATCAGCGTCGCGCCGACCTCATTCCCAACCTTGTGAACACCGTGAAGGGCTATGCCAAGCACGAGAAAGAAACCTTTGAGGCTGTGACCACTGCACGCGCCAGTGTGGGACAAATGAAGATTGACGCTACTAACCTGAGCGAAGAAGACCTCAACCGCTATCAGCAAGCTCAAGGCGAGCTGGGCACTGCACTGGGCAAGCTCATTGCCGTGAGCGAGGCCTATCCACAATTGCAAGCCAGCCAAAACTTCCAAAACCTGCAAGCACAGCTTGAAGGCACCGAAAACCGATGCACCAAGGCTCGCGAAGACTTCAACGAAGCTGCACAGACCTACAACACCAAGGTGCGCCGTTTCCCCATCAACATCGTGGCTGGCATGTTTGGATTCCAGACCAAGCCCCACTTCAAAGCCGCTGCCGGTGCCGACAAAGCCCCAACAGTGAATTTTGAATAACCTTGATACAACCACATTAATATATAGAAAAGAACCGCTACAATGAAACTTGCCGACTTTATCAACGCCGAGGGACAAGAGCGCATTGCGCAAGCCATCACCCAAGCCGAGAAGCACACTTCGGGCGAAATATGCGTGCATGTCACCCCCAAATGCCGTGGCGACATCATGAAAATGGCCGAGCACAAGTTCAACAAGCTACGGCTATACAACACCCTGCAACGCAATGCTGTGCTGGTGCTCATTGCCTATGAGTCGCGCAAATTTGCCATCATTGGCGACCAAGGCATCAACAAGGTTGTGCCCTCCAATTTTTGGGACAGCGAGAAAAACACCTTGCTCGCCTATCTCAAAGAGGGGCAAGTGGTTGAGGGGCTTTGCCAAATCATAGCTCAAATGGGCAACAGCCTCAAATCCTACTTCCCTTGCCAAGACAACGACGTGAACGAAATCGACAATGCAGTAACCTTTGATGAAGAAGACGATGAAGCATAATCTCAAACTTGCGCTATTGTGTGGCGCCATGCTTGTCACGACATGCCTCCATGCATGGGGAGCCAAGGTTGAAATTCCCAACCGGCCCTCCCCTGCACGGCTTGTCAACGACATGGCAGGCATTCTCAACTCGAACACACAACTCGAAGACTCGCTTGAAGCCTTTGCTCGCACCACCTCCAACCAAATTGTAGTGGTCACAGTGCCCGATTTGGGCGACTACGAGCCATGGGAGTTTGCATCAAAGCTGGGCGACAAGTGGGGCGTGGGGCAAGAAAAAGAAGACAACGGCATCATCATTCTCATCAAGCCCAAAACAGCCGACTCAAGAGGGCGCGTGTTTATTGCTCCGGGCAAGGGCCTTGAAGGTGTGCTCCCCGATGCCTTGTGCAACAGCATCATTTCCAAAGAAATCATTCCCCCCTTGCGCGACGAGAACAACAACTACGACAAGGCCATGTGGAATGCCCTGCACGTGATCATGCCCATCGTCAAAGGAGAATTTGATGTCGAGAAATATCAAAACAGCGACGATGAATTGAGCATAGGTGAACTCATTTTTTTCACCCTTCTCTTTTTCGTCATTTTTGGCTGGAATTATTTTCCATCAAGCAAGAACAAGAAGAGCAAGCGTCGTGGCAATTCGGCCACTTGGGGTGGCCCCGGCGTGGGGTTGGGAGGCTGGAGTAGCGGTGGCTCAAGTGGTGGCTTTGGCGGTTTTGGAGGCTTTGGCGGTGGCAGCTTTAGCGGTGGTGGTGCCGGAGGGTCATGGTAGCCCTATCATGAGCAGAAAACTCACACAAATAGCTGTTTCAATATTTCGGGCGACTTGAGCGTGCCCATGGTGCTATTGTGCAACCTATAATAGGAGATTATCACATCGAGCATGCGGTCGCGATCTTCACGATTGAACTTGAAATGGTGCAAGTTGGCAAACGACATGCGCGAGAGCAACTTGATGACCCATGCTTCTTGAGGGTTGAGATTGCGACTACCAGCACGAGGCGACGAAACAAACACGCCATCGCTCATGTCAAACCAATAGCCCTCGCGATAGCTCTCAACATCGGGCTCAATGCCCAAAAATGCACCCAAGTGATAAAGAAAACAAATATGGAAATTGGCAACGCCCACACTCATGCCTTCAAGCAACCTGACTGATGTGGAAATATAGCGAAACAAGGCATCGTTTTGCTCATGCTCTTGAATGGTGTGGCTCAACACCTCACACACAAACATGGCCACAGCATTCTTAAACGGATTGGCATAAATCTCGCTAAGCACGTGGGCACGATGCACATCGTGAAGCGTGCACAACTCACGCCCTGGCACAATGCGAGCCTCAAACCTCAACAGGCTCAAAGGCATGAACATGGCAGTGCGCATGCGAGCGGCAGCCGTGCTACCCTGCCCCACGAGAAACGACATTTTGCCATGCTTGTTGGTATAAACATGGGCTATATTGTGGCGATCGTTATACTTAATCACATTAAGCACAACTCCATTGAGCGATTCATACATGCTTCAACTTTGAAAATTGAAGCACTAAAATAGCCATTTCTGAAATAAAAATCGACCAAAAACTAAAAAAAAAGGCAAAAAAAACGATTTAGCAATACGAAATTTTGTCAATTCAAAAAACATTCCTATATTTGCACTCGCTTTTGCGACTATGCACAAGATGGCCCATTCGTATATCGGTTAGTACGTAAGATTTTCATTCTTAAAAGAGCAGTTCGACTCTGCTATGGGCTACAAATAAAAAATTAAAAGGTTCAGAAAAATGGCAAACCACAAATCAGCAATTAAGAGAATCCGCCAATCTCAGGCAAGAAATCTTCGCAACCGCTATTATGCAAAGACTATGCGCAACGCTGTTCGCAATCTTCGCAAAGAAACCGACAAGGTGAAGGCTGCCGAAGACTACAAGAAGGTTTCAGCTATGCTCGACAAGCTGGCCCGTAAAAACGTCATCAGCAAGAACAAGGCTTCCAACCTCAAGTCAAAGTTGGCCAAGCTCGTTAACAAGCTCAACGCTGCCTGATAGATTAGGTCATTTAAAACAATATCAAATGGCACTTGAGCCACACTGGTTGAGTTGCCATGCAAGGTTTGGCCCATTCGTATATCGGTTAGTACGTAAGATTTTCATTCTTAAAAGAGCAGTTCGACTCTGCTATGGGCTACCACAAAGCGTTAAGTTTAACAGCTTGACGCTTTTGTTGTTGTCCTAATGTTCGATTTATCCTCCAATTGTTTGCGCACAATTCTCGTGTTTTTGTTTAGATGGAGAATCCGATAATCGAATCGACAATCAAGCCACCTCGACGGCCCGTTCGGCCCACTGGTGGCTTATTTTGTCACCACCAATTTCTGCCTCATAGCCATGTAGAGCCAATGCATGGCATCGGCTCCGTTTCAGGGCTTAATAGCAGAAGTTGATATAACATACAGTTTCATCGTCACCACGGTGCGTGTTGACACTTTTGTGGCTGTGAGGGAACCGATGCATTATGTATCTACAAGCCATTAAACCCCAATCGGTCATTAGGTCGCAATAAGAAAATATCTTAGGCTTTTCCT
>CAMYCE010000011.1 GCA_947254205.1 uncultured Prevotellaceae bacterium | reverse complement strand
GCTTGGAACTATCGATCACAGCTTCTTTGTGTTTTTAACAGGCACAATAGGTCAAAAAATCATTCTCCAAACGGGCATTATGCCAGGAGCCGAGCCGGTGAGAACGGTTGAGGTTGAATAGCCCCCCCAAAAAAAAAACAGTTATGCTTGGTGGTTAAAAACAACTTATTACTTGAATTAATATTAATAAATTACAATAATTAAATTATTTTTTTTACTGAGATGAAAACGAAATTCTTACTCGCATCCCTTCTTGTGGGTGCTTCCATGACAAGCTTTGCTCAAGGCTACAAAGATGGAATAGATTTTTACAAGATTGGTGACTATGAGAACGCCCGAATCATTTTTGAGCGTAACATCAATTCCGCTTCCAATCAGGCCGAGGCCTATTACTACTATGGCCAAATCGCACTTCAATCAGGAAAGGTTGATGAGGCAAAATCTTGTTTCGACAAGGGCTTGGCTGCCGATCCTCAATATCCCTACAACTACGTGGGGCAGGGTGCTATTTTGTTGAAAAACGGCAACAAGAGTGCTGCCGAAGATTCGTTTAAGGCTGCTCGCAAGCTCTCTAAAAAGGACACACCCCTTGAAATTGCTATTGCACGTGCCTACTATGCTGCCAATCCCACAACCTATGATAGCCAAATAAGAAAATCGATTGCCAATGCTCGCAAGTGGCATGCCGAGAGTGCCGAGCCCTATATTCTTGAAGGCGACATCAGCGCAGCCAAAGAAGACTGGGGCGATGCAACCGGTAAATATGAAATGGCTATGACCTATGAGCCCTCCAACATTGAGTCGACCGTGAAGTATGCCGACACCTATTATCGTGTGGCTCCCGAGCTCGCTCTCGATCGCTTGAAAGGAATCATCGCCTCCAATCCCAACTCGGCACTCGTGCAACGCCAACTCTCAGAAAAACTCTATGAGCATGGCGATTTCACCGAGGCAGCCCAAAGCTATGGCAACTACATTTCAAGCACAACCAACCATTTCCCCAAAGATAAGGCTCGCTATGCACAGCTCCTTTATTTTGCCAACGACTTCCAAAATTGCTATGATGTTGCATCACAGCTCAAGTCGACTTTGAAACCCAACGACAACTACTATATCGCTGCCGATCGCATGATGATGTATAGTCTTGAAAACCTCAACCGCTGGGACGAAGCTGCTGCCATTGGTAAAGAAATGTTCTCTTATCAAAAAGGACTCGACGACCAAGCTTTCAACTACAAAGACTTGGTGATGTATGCCAAGGCTCTCGAAGAGACCAAGCAACCCGAAGAGGCTATCAAATACTACAACATGGCAATTGAAAAGAACCCCGACAACGTGGAACTCGCTCGCAACTTGGCCACCCAATATGCCGATGCCAAGCAATTTCAACAGGCTCTTGCCTATGCCAAAAAAGTGCTTGAAAACCAAAATCACAGCGATGTTGACTATGCCAGCCTTGCCAACATCTACTACAAGATGGCTATCGACTCGGCTACTGTAGCTACCGATAAAGCAACTGCCTTTGCCGAGGGTCTCAAATATGCCGACATGGCTCTTGAGGCTAAACCCGACAACTTGACCTATATCTACTATAAGGCCAACTTGCTGGTTGCTCAAGAGGGCAAGAACAATGGTGCCGCTCTCCCTGTAATGCAAAAACTTATCGACATCATCAAGCAACAAGAAAATCAGCAACCCTACTATGGCACTCTCTCTTATGCCTATAGCTACATTGCTCTCTACTACTATGGTCAAAAGAACAAAGCCAAGGCTCTCGAATATTTCAGAGCTTGGCTCGAAATTGACCCCAACAACAAGGGCATTGCCGATGCCATTGAATTGCTTTCTAAGTAAACTTTAGAATAAACTATCTCAAAAATCCTGCTTCATGATTTCTTGTTGAAGCAGGATTTTTTTTGGGGGGGGGCGTTATCACCTGTTTTTACTAAAAAGTGGTCACTATGTGTTTATATTCAAGCTTTAAAAGCTATCTTTGTGTAGATAGTACTTAAAATGCTTGAAATGAAAAATTGTTGCATCATCTTGGTGGCTTGCCTTTTATTCCATGTTGCGGCTTTTGCCGGCAACCGCTTCTCGGCTCGCACCTTGCTCTACTTGGCTCAACACAAGTCATTGGCTTTAAACGAGAATAAGAAGATTGAAAAATCTTTAGTTCCTTTTTTCATTAAAACCGATTCTGCCACTTTGGCGCAACTGTCGTCGATGGGCATCAAGGTGAACAGTCGCTTTGGCTCGGTGGCCACGGTGCAGGTGCCCCCTGCGAGTGTAGCCAAAATGCTGGCCATGCCACAGCTCAAGGCGGCTTCGATAGCCGAGCATGTCACATTGTGCAACGATAGTGCACGCTATTATAGCCATGTTGGTGAGGCACACGCTGGCACGGGTTTCACATCGCCTTTTAAGGGCAAGGGGGTGATTGTGGGAGTGATAGATGTGGGTTTTGATTTCAACCACATCAGTTTTCGCGATGCTCAAGGTAACACGCGCATCAAGCGCATCTACCTTCCCGATGCTAAAGATGGCGATGCTCCTGTTGTCGACGGAGATACACTACCAGGCATAGAAATCACCACACCGGCTCAAATCAAGAACTACACAACCGATTGCACCACCTCGGTGCACGGCAGTCACACTGCTGGCACTGCTGCAGGAAGCTACATGGGCAATGCCTATGCAGGCGTAGCTCCCGAAGCCGACTTGGTGCTGTGTGGAATGCCTTCTGAAGCTCTCACCGATGTGAATATCGCCAATTCGTTGAAGTATATTTTCGACTATGCTCAGCGCGAAAACAAGCCTGTGGTGGTGAACATGAGCTTTGGAAGTTTTGAGGGAGCTCACGACGGCAGTTCATGGTTGTGTCAAGTGTTTGACAACTTGTCGGGGCCCGGCAAAATTTGTGTGCTTGCTGCGGGCAACGATGCTCAATTGCCCATTTGCATCAGCAAAACATTCAATTCGCCATCCGACACGTTGAGCACTCTGCTCTCCAACCTATATGAAGGACGCAACCTCAAGGGAGGTGTGAGCATGTGGTCGCTCGACAGCACAGCCCACGCAATGAGAGTGGTGATAGTTGACACTCGCGACGGGAGCATTCGCTATGCCTCTCCATTTTTTGCCCATTTGCCAAGCGATAGCACAATCTTTTCTAAATATTTTTCGGGCAAATTGCACATTGCTTCGGCTCTCGAGTCAAATGGCAAGTATCATAGTGTGTGTGAGTTTGAAGACGTGCGTTTCAGCGACAGGAACTGTGCGTTGGGCTTGCAATACACCTCGTTGCCCGGGCACACAATCAGGGGCTGGTGCAACTCCTACACACGTTTCAACAGCTTTAAATTGCCCGGTTGGGTAGATGGCGACAATAGCATGACCATTAGCGACTTGGCAACAGGGCAAAACACCCTATCGGTGGGAGCTGCTGTGTCGCGTAGTGTCGACCCCACATTGCAGGGTGGAAATTTAATTTTTGAAACCTCAGTCACCGTGGGCGACATTGCCGACTATTCGTCTTTTGGACCCGATGTGAATGGAGTGATGCGACCCGATATTGTTGCTCCAGGCAAGTCGCTTGTGTCGGCCTACAATCGTTATAATTCCACCATGGGGCAGTCAAGGCAATGGATGTGCTCTATTGCCACGGTCGATGGTGTCGACTATCCGTTTGGCATCAATAGTGGCACCTCGATGGCAACACCGGTGGTGACAGGTGCCATAGCCTTGTGGCTACAGGCCAATCCAAAGCTCACTGCTGCCGATGTGAAACGAGTGTTTAGGGCAACAGCACAGCGCGATGCCTTTGTTGCTCAAGGCAATGCAGCCCGATGGGGATATGGCAAAATTGATGTGACGGCAGGCCTGCGCTATCTCACTCGTGGCCATGTGAAGTGGGGCGACGTGAATGCCGATGGCAGGGTAGACGTGAGCGATGTCACTTGTGTGCTTCGAGTGATTTTAAATAGCGATGCTCGTGATGACTATGACCATCGCGACGATATTGATTGCAATGGCGTGACCGATGCTATCGATGCCACCCGACTCATGAATATCATCTTGGAAGATTAGGTGTTTTCATGTAAATTTGTAGTTTGTTTTTTTAAAAAAGGTCTTTCTATGTATGATTATATAAAGGGTGCAATAGCCGAGCTCACTCCTGCTTGCGTGGTGCTCGACAACCATGGGTTGGGCTTTATGATTAATATTTCGCTCACTTCCTACAATCAATTGCAACCGCTGCAAGGGGCCGAAGCCAAAGTGTTTGTCTATGAGGCTATTCGTGAAGATGCCCATGTGCTTTATGGCTTTGTCGAGAAGCGCGAGCGCGAGGTGTTTTTGTTGCTCATCAGTGTTTCGGGCGTGGGCCCCAACACGGCTCGCATGATATTGTCGTCGATGCCCCCCAGCGAGCTTGAGCAAGCTATTGCAACAGGCAATGTAGCCTTGCTCAAGGCCGTTAAAGGCATTGGAGCTAAGACAGCTCAACGCATAATTGTTGACTTGAAAGATAAAATAAAAGTAGCCGATCATGCGTTATTAGATAAGAGCCAAGCATCGGGCGAAGTGTTTGAAGAAGCACTGGGCGCTCTTGTCATGCTTGGATTCACACAACAAATATCGCAAAAGACATTAAAAAAACTCTTTGCCCAAGAGCCTGCAATCTCGGCCGAAGATGCCATCAAGAAGGCTTTGAAAATGATGTAGTGGAGAGTCGCATAGATGCTTGTGGGGCGATATTTCTTAATTTTTTTTTGATTGACAGGTATAAAATTTCGATGTTGCATAGGCATAGTTTTAATAAAATAGCAAGTTTGGCATTGCTTTTGGTGGTTGCTTTCACGTTTTCAGCCCCCATGCACATTGTGGCTCAAAGTCAAAATTTTGAGTCAAAGGTCACGCCTCCACCAGTTGTTCCCGATAGCAAAAAAACAACGAAGAGCACCAAAGACACGCTCAACTTGCCCTACAAGGTTGGTGACAAGTTGACCAATTCCTATGGGAACTTGCAATTGGTGGAAAGTCCCACCGATATTAAAAATCCTGCCAATATCACTACTACCACCGAGTTTGACCCTGCCACAGGCAACTATGTGGTGCACACTCGCTTGGGCGACAACGACATCGTCACGCCATTCATTCTTTCGCCCGATGAATACAACAATGTTGCTCTGCGCCAATCGATGCAGGAATATTATAGGCAAAAAAATGCCGAGTATATGCAAGAAAAGAAGAAAGACCAACCCTTCAATTTCTTGGACATGCAATTTGGCTTGGGGCCACTTGATGCGATATTTGGCCCGGGGGGAGTGCAACTCAAAACTCAAGGGTCGGTTACCATCAACATGGGAGTGAAGAGCAATAAAACCGACAACCCTGCACTCTCGGTGGCATCGCGTCGCAAAACCTATTTCGATTTCGACCAAAAAATACAAGCCACAATCGCAGCATCGGTGGGCGATAAAATGAAGTTTAACATGACCTACAACACCGATGCAACTTTTGATTTCGACAATAAGAACTTGAAACTTGCCTATGAGGGCAAGGAAGATGAAATCATCAAGAGCATCGAAGCCGGCAATGTGAGCATGACCACAGGTTCATCGCTCATTAGAGGTAGCGCATCGCTGTTTGGCTTGAAAACTAAATTGCAATTTGGTCGTTTAACGGCAACGGCATTGTTGTCGCAGCAAAATTCTGAGAGCCAGACGGTGAGCACCAAAGGCGGATCTCAGGCCACCAAATTCTATGTCACAGCCGACAATTATGACCAAAACCGCAACTTCTTTCTCTCGCATTATTTTCGCGACAACTACGACCGATGGTGTTCTAAGTTGCCATTGGTGTCGTCGGGCATCAACATCACTCGCATTGAGGTGTGGGTCACCAACAAGCGTGGCAATTTCAACGAGTCGCGCAACATCATGGCCTTTATGGACGTGGGTGAAAACAAGAATATTGCCAATAGCCACTGGGTGCCCGATGCCACGGCCGACAATCCTTCAAACTCGTCGAATAACGAGCTTGAAGAAATCAAAACCAACTATCCCGGTGCCCGCAACATTGCTCAAGCATCAAGCGCATTGAAGCCTCTTGAGGCCTATGGAATTGAGGGAGGAAAGGACTATGAAAAAATTGAGAGTGCGCGTTTGTTGTCGTCTTCTGAGTACACGCTCAATAGTTCGTTGGGCTATATCTCCCTCAACACGGCACTCAATGCCGATGAGGTCTTGGCCGTGTCTTATCAATACACACTTCGTGGCAAAACCTATCAAGTGGGTGAATTTTCGGGAGACATCGACAGCACTTCTCAATCGCTCTTTGTGAAAATGTTGAAGGGCACAACCTCGTCGCCGGCTTTGCCCATGTGGCACTTGATGATGAAAAATGTCTACTCGCTTGGAGCCTATCAGGTGCAATCCAAGAATTTCAAGCTCAATATTAAGTATTTGAGCGACACCACAGGCACCCAACTCAATTACATTCCCGCAGGTCCCATCAATGGCAAGCCATTGCTTCAAGTGATGAATCTCGACCGCCTTGATGCCAACAATGAGAGCCACATCGATGGCCGATTTGACTTTCTTGAGGGTTACACAATCATTGCCTCAAAGGGCAAGGTGATTTTTCCCGTTGTAGAACCTTTTGGCTCGCACTTGAGCAATGCCTTGGGTGGGGGAGCGCTTGCCGAGCGTTATGTTTATCAACAGCTCTACGACTCCACTCTCACCGTGGCAAGGCAATATTCCGACAAAAATAAGTTTGTGCTCGAGGGCGAGTATCAAGCTTCGTCGGGCAACGTCATCAGGCTCAATGCCATGAATGTGCCCCGTGGTTCGGTGGTGGTGACGGCTGGCGGTGTCACGCTCACCGAGAATAGCGATTACACTGTCGACTATAGCATGGGAACGGTGACTATCACCAATCAAAGCATTATTGATGCAGGAACCAGCATCAGTGTGTCGCTCGAGAACCAGTCTACCTTCAGCATGCAGCGCAAGACGCTCATGGGGCTCGACCTCGACTATGCCTTTAACAAGAATTTCCACATTGGTGCAACAGTGATGCACTATGGCGAGAAAGCCATCACCGAGAAAGTGTCGATTGGCAGTGAGCTTGTCAACAACACCATTTGGGGAGCCAATGTTTCCTACAACAACCAGTTCATGTGGCTCACCAACTGGCTCAACAAAATCCCCACCGTCAATGCCACAGCACCATCGTCGTTTAGCTTCACGGGCGAGTTTGCCCAGCTATTGCCTCATCAAGCTTCGCGTGGTTCCAATGCCGGTAGCTCCTATATCGATGATTTTGAGTCGACCCAATCGGGCATCGACTTGCGCTCGCCCTACTCGTGGTTTTTGGCGTCAACGCCCTATGATGGCAGTAGTGGCGCTCTATTCCCCGAGGCTTCGCTGTCCAACGACATTGCCTATGGCAAGAATCGTGCTCTCTTGTCGTGGTACTATATCGATCGCTTGTTCACGCAGCGCAACTCTTCCTATGCCCCGGGCTACATTAAAAACGACCTCGACCAACTGTCCAACCCCTATGTGCGTGAAATACCCTATAGCGAGGTGTTCCCCGGGCGTGAACTCAACTATGGCGAGTCGTCGATTATTCAAACACTCAACCTCTCGTTCTATCCCCAAGAGCGTGGTCCCTATAACCTCGATGCCACCAATATTGACCCCGAAGGCAACTTGCTCAACCCCTCTCAACGCTGGGGTGGCATCATGCGCAAGCTCGACAACACCAATTTTGAGTCGTCAAACATTGAGTATATTCAATTTTGGCTACTCGACCCCTTCCTCGACCCCAACAACGACAACAAAGAGGGGGGAGACCTTTACTTTAACTTAGGCGAGGTGAGCGAAGACATATTGAAAGACGGGCTCAAGTCCTATGAAAACGGCATTCCTGCCAATGGTGATAGCACCTTTGTCAAGAAAACAGTGTGGGGCAGGGTGTCGAGCCAAAACTCTTTGACCTATGCCTTTGACACGGCTGCCGGTTCGCGCATCAAGCAAGACGTGGGACTTAATGGCCTTTCAACCGGTGAAGAAAAAGAATTTTCTACCTATAAGGAGTTTACCAACAGGTTGCGCCAAGTGTTGCCTGCAACAACCATTGCACGCATGGAGGAGGACAAGTTCTCGCCCCTCAACGACCCGGCCACCGACAACTATCACTTTTATCGTGGCTATGACTATGATGAGCAAAAACTCTCGATACTCGACCGCTACAAGCACTATAATGGCACCGAGGGCAACTCGTTGCCACAAGAAGAAGCAGGCGAACCCCTCTATCAGTCGGCTCGCAGTGTGCCCGATGTCGAAGACATCAACCAAGACAACACCTTGAATGAATATGAGCGTTATTTCCAGTATAAAATTTCACTTCGTCCCGAGGATTTGGAAGTAGGGCGCAACTACATCGTTGACAAGCGCACCTCCACACCATCAACTCGCAATGGCAAGAGCGATGTGCCCGTCACGTGGTATCAATTTAGCATTCCCTTGCGTGAATATGAAAAAGTGGTGGGGTCGATCAAGGACTTTTCTACCATTCGGTTTGTGCGCATGTTCATGACCCATTTCAAAAAGAAAACACATTTGCGTTTTGCTACGCTCGAATTGGTGCGTGGCGAGTGGCGCAACTACGACTATAATCTCAATTCTCGTGGCAATGAACCTGCCGATGGCTCTATCACGGTTAATACTGTGAATATCGAGGAAAATGCCAGCCGCCAGCCTGTGAACTATGTGTTGCCTCCCGGTGTGAGCCGCATTGCCGATGCAGGCCAGTCGCAAATCACGCAGCTCAATGAGCAATCGATGCAGATGAAAGTCAATAGTCTGCAAGCGGGTGATGCTCGTGGTGTGTATCGCAACACCAGCCACGACTTGCGCACCTATAAACGCTTGCAAATGTTTATTCACAACGAGGCACTCATCGACGATGCTACTTCGCTTCAGCATGGCGATGTGTCGGCCTTTGTGCGTTTGGGTTCAGATGTGAAAAACAACTACTATGAATATGAAATTCCGTTGAGCGTCACCCCAGCAGGGCGCTATAGCACCAATAGCAGTGCCGATCGTCTTAAAGTGTGGCCCGAGAGCAATATGCTCGATTGCGACCTCGATGTGTTTGTCAATGTCAAGAAAAATCGCAATGCTCAAAAAATGGCTGGAGCCGGCGACGTGTCCTATTATAGTCGCTACACCGAGCAAGACCCCAATCACCCCAACGACCGCGTGACTGTGATGGGTAACCCATCGTTGAGCGATGTGAGAGTGATGATGATTGGTGTGCGCAACAATGCCAGCACCACCAAGAGTTGTGTGGTGTGGGTCGACGAGTTGCGTGTCACCGACTTTGACCAAGAAGGAGGCTGGGCGGCCAAGGTGAATGCCAACTTGAATCTCAGTGATATAGGAACTGTCAATTTTGGCATGCACAAAGAAACTTCGGGCTTTGGCTCGGTTGATCAAAGCCTCACGCAACGTCGGCTCGATAACTACGACCAAATGAATGTGGCTGTGCAAGCCGATTTGGGACGCTTCTTGCCCGAAAAAGCAAAGCTCAAGGCTCCTGTTTATTACTCCTATAGTAACGAGAAAACTACTCCCAAATATAATCCGCTCGATCAAGACGTGTTGCTCAAAGATGCTATCGAAGCCTGCAACACGCAAGCTCAAAAAGACTCAATCAACGACTATGCCTTGTCGCGCCACACGGTGAAGAGTTTCTCGATTTCGGGACTCAAATTTGATGTCAAGAGCAAAACTCCCATGCCTTGGGACCCATCAAACTTCACGTTTAGCTACTCGTTCAACAAGCAGCACACCAGCAACCCCGACAACGTGTATGAAAACACCAACGACTATCGTGGTAGTGTGCAATATAATTGGACCCCCTATGCCAAGCCCTTCACCCCATTCAAGCGCATGGTGAGCAGCAAGAGCAAGCACCTCAAGTTTTTGCGAGAGTGGGAATTTCACTGGTTGCCGGCCAACATTGCCTTTAACAGCAACATCTCGCGCTACTACTATGAGCAACTCACTCGCAACGAAACGGGCATTGAGGTGGAATTGCCAGTGTCGGTGAGCAAAAATTTCATGTGGGACCGCCAGTTTGCCATTACTTGGAATTTCACCAAGTCGCTGACAGCTTCGTTAAACACCAACACCACTGCCCACATTCTTGAACCCATTGGGCAAGTCAACAAGCAACTCTTCCCCGATGCCTATCGCGATTGGAAAGACTCGGTGATGATGAGCATTCGCAATCTTGGCACACCATGGGCCTATCATCAAACGTTTACTGCAACCTATAAAGCTCCGTTCAACACCATTCCCTTCTTGAGCTTTATCTCGGCCAATGCCAGCTATAATGCAACCTATAATTGGGACCGCGGAACCATTGTGCAAGAGGTGTTCTCGGGCAACACGATTGCCAATCAAGCCTCCTATAGTGCCGATGCCCGCCTCAACCTCGACCAATTCTACAACAAGGTGCCATTCTTGAAAGACGTGAACAAGCGTTTTGCCAACTCGGGCAATCGCTTCTCCTATAATTCATCGACAAAAGCTTCCAAGCCCAAAAAGTTTGAACGCACGTTCAAGCTCAGGGCCGATACCGCATCGGTGATCACCCACAACATGAATGTGAAGAAGGTGAGAGCCACGGCTACCACAACCGATGGTAAACGCTTCCCGTTGAAATTTGAAATCAAAGACAAAAACAGCATCTCAATTTTGAATCAAGGCGACCAAAACATCAAACTTGTGGTTACCGAGATTGCCGAAAAAGAAGAAAAAAGTTTCCTTTATGATTTTGCTCAATATGCCACTCGACTGGCGATGAGTGTGCGCAATGTGAGCGTGAAGTTCCGCTCTACGCGTCAACTCACTTTGCCACAATTCATTCCCAATGTGGGCGATGTGTTTGGCCAAAACAATCGCTACGATGTGTTGGCGCCAGGTCTTGACTTTGCATTTGGATTGACCGATGAAAGCTATATCGACAAAGCCAAGCAACGAGGTTGGCTCTTGTGTGACGAGGGCATGACAACCCCTGCCATTTATAGTAAAACTCAAGAGTTTAATGCCGAGATGCAACTTGAGCCAATCAAAGGCTTGAAAATCACGCTCACAGGCAACCGCACCGACAATCGCACCAATCAATTGCAATTCATGTATGCCAACATGGCTACACTCTACTCGGGCAGCTACACCAAAACCCACATGGCGTTGGCTACGGCTTTGCGTGGCGTGAGCAGTGGCGATGGCTATCACAGCGATGCCTTCGATAAGTTTATCGCCAATATTCCCATTGTGGCAGGAAGGTTGCAATCGCGCTATGCAGGCACTAGTTATCCCGATGCCGGTTTCATTGCAGGTTCAATCTATGCCGGTCAGCCCTACGACGGCAAAAACGGCACGGTGAATGCTTCGAGTAGCGATGTGCTCATTCCGGCATTCATAGCTGCCTATTCGGGAAAAAATGTGGCCGATGTGAACCTCGACCCATTCCCCGGGCTTAAAGAAATTTTGCCCAACTGGCGTGTCACCTATGATGGATTGTCGAAATTGCCTTTCTTTAAAAAGCACTTTAGAAGTTTCACCTTGACTCATGCCTATCAGTGCACCTATAGCGTGGGCACCTTCTCCAGCTACACCGATTGGGTTTCGATTGGCAATGGCTTAGGCTTTACCAAAGATGCCTTGACTGGCAACCCCATGCCTTCATCTCCTTTCAATATCTCGTCGGTGACCATTACCGAGAAATTTGCTCCACTGTTGGGCGTGAATGCCACACTCAACAACAATCTCACCTTCAATGCCGAGTATAGGGATAGTCGCACCTTGTCGCTCAACTCCTCGGCAGGCCAGTTGGTGGAGGCACTCACCAAGTCGTTTGTTGTGGGAGCAGGCTACAAGATTGCCAACTTCAACTCGGTGCTCAAAATCAAGAGCAAACAGCAGGGAGTGAGCAACGACTTGACGCTCAACTTCAACTTCCAGCTCAACAACAACACTTCGCTCATTCGCAAAATCGAAGATCGCACAGCACAGGCCACCAATGGAGTGCGCACTTTGGGCATCAACTTCACTGCCAATTATGTGATGAGCAAGCGTGTCACTCTGGGAGCCTATTTCGACCATCAAGTCAACACGCCATTGGTGTCGACCAGTTCCTATCCCACCTCCAATAGCAACTATGGCATTTCACTCAACATGAGTCTTGCCAAGTGAAAATGGGCATGACGATTGAATTTGCAGTTTGGTTTTTAACCCCAATCGGTCATTAGGTTTCTTTGTTTTTGTCAAATTATTTTGAGTAATTTTTGATTGATTTTGAGGGCGTTTAGCGGGCTAAACAACCGAAAAAGCAGTCAAAAAGAACCAAAATAAATGACAAAGGCAAGGAAAAGCCTAAGATATTTTCTTATTGCGACCTAATGACCGATTTGGGTTTAACAAAAAAATGGTATATTTGCAATAGTTAACGTGGCTCACGCCACAGTTGTTAAATTAAGCTTAAATTCTTTGTTATGGACGAAACTTTGAAAAAAAAGTTAAGTAAAGATCCCAATGGCTTGATGACCTATGAGTATATTGCCAATCACATTGATAATATCGACGACATCATGCCCGAACTTGTCGACAACATCATTGCTGTCGACAAAACATCGCAGTTTGTGGTGAGCACAGCACGCTATCTTCACGCTATCGATGCTTCAAAATATAGTGCTTGCATTGACCTGCTCATCAAGGCTGCTATTGCTCGCGATCGTGAGCATGTGTATTTGGGCGACCTTGCCGCCTCAATTTGGGGAGTAGACTACAAAGAGCGTGCTCAAGAATTAAGTGCCTCCGACGACAACTTTAGGCGCATCTACAAGCGTTTATATCCCAAAGGAATATAATGTGTGATAGAGAATGTCGATGCCATGGCACAGCAGTCGATGTTATGATTTTTGAAAAAATGAAACTTTTAAAAACATCAATATTTGCACTTTTGCTATTGCTCTTGGTGGCCGATGCCACAGCTTGGGCAGGCAGTGCACCTCAATCGTCAAAAATGGAAAACCGTGTGAAAGTGTCTTTAGAGACCTCATTGGGCACTGTGGTTGTGGCCCTTTATAATGAAACCCCACAGCATCGCGATAATTTTATTAAATTGGTGAAGGAAAACTTCTATGAGGGTGTCCTCTTTCATCGCGTGATTAAGAATTTCATGGTGCAATGTGGCGACCCCGAGTCTAAGACGGCTGGCCCCGATGCCCGGTTGGGGGCGGGCGATGTGGGCTACACCATTCCGGCAGAGTTTGTTTATCCAAAATTCTATCACAAGCGTGGAGCCCTTGCAGCAGCTCGCACCGGCGACCAGTTTAACCCCGAGCGTCGCAGCAGTGGCTGTCAGTTTTATATTGTGACAGGTCGTAGCTACACTGCAACCGATTTGGCAACGCTCGAAAATCGACTGGGAGAGCAAATGAAGCAAAACTTGTTTAACGCGCTGGTGCGTGAAAACATGGACTCGATCAAGCAATTGCAACAGGCTGGCAACATGGAGGCACTTGGTGAACTTGAAACCGAATTGATTGCCCAAACCGAAACCCAATATGCCACCAATCCTTTCCAGCTCACCGAGGCTCAACGTCGCGACTACACCACTATGGGAGGCACTCCACACCTCGATGGGCAATACACTGTGTTTGGCGAAGTGCTTGAAGGCATGGATGTTATAGAGCAAATACAAAACTCACCAACAAGTGCGTCCGATCGCCCTGTTACCGACATTAAGATAGTGAAAGCTCAAATTATTGAGTAGCCTCCTCCTTTTTTTTCACTCAACACTCTTTTGACCTGCATGATTTTGTTTAATTCTCATCGCTTGAGCAATGGCTTGCGCTTGCTTCATCACTATGATGGCGTGACCAAAATGGTTGCTGTCAATTTACTCTATGACGTGGGTTCACGCGATGAGTCGATGGGGCGCACGGGGCTTGCCCACCTCATGGAGCACTTGATGTTTACCGGCACAGCAAGTGCACCCAACTTTGATACCAGCCTTCAAGTTGCAGGTGGCGAGAGCAATGCATGGACCGGTGTCGATGTCACCAATTACTATGAAACTTTGCCTGCCCACAATCTTGAAACAGCTTTTTGGCTCGAAGCAGGCCGACTGCAAGAGCTCAACTTGCACGATTCAAGCATTGCAACACAAAAGAGTGTGGTGATTGAAGAGTTCAGGCAGCGTTGCCTCAACATGCCCTATGGCGATGTGGTGCATCTCATCAATGGGCTTGCCTATCGTGAGCACCCCTATCGCTGGCCCACAATTGGTGAGCGAGTCGATGACATAGAGCAGGCCTCACACGATGAAATCAGAGCTTTTTTCAAGACTCATTATGCCGTCAACAATTTGATATTGTGTGTGTCGGGCAATGTGCAATTTTGCGAAGTGGTGAAATTGGCCGAGAAGTGGTTTGGCGACATTGCTCCCCAACCTTTGTTGGCACGTTCCCTGCCAGTAGAGCCTGCGCAGCAAGAAGCTCGTTTCTTGACAGCTCATCGCAACAATGTGCCTCAAGACCTTCTCTACATGACCTATCACATGTGTGCACGTGGCGATGCCGATTATCAGGCAACCGAGTTGAGCGATGTGTTGGCCAATGGCACATCTTCGCGCTTCTATCAAAACCTGTTGTTAAAAACAAGCTTGTTCACCGAGCTTGATGCCTCAATCATGGGCACTCGCGACCCAGGTCTCTTCTTGGTGAGAGGCAAGTTGGGACATGGAGTAAAGTTTGATGAGGCCAAAAAAGCGATAGAAGCCGAGCTTAACCGCTTGGTGCAAGATGGAGTGACATCCTATGAGCTCGAAAAATGTTGCAACAAGTTTGAGTCGTCGGCATTGTTTGAAAGCATAGCCTATGCCGACAAGGCCGAGAAATTGTGTCGGTATGAACTGGAAGGAGAGGCAGGCGATATTAATACCGAGATTGAGCGATATAGAGCAGTCACCCCCAATCACATCGCGCGTGTGGCCAATAGCGTGTTTGCCCCTTGCAATTGTTCGACTCTATACTATGGTCCAAATGCATAAAATGTTTTTTACTCTTCATAAATGCAAGAACTTAGCCTGATTTGCTTGAATATTTTGTATCTATGACAAAAATCATGGCTCATGTTTTTTTCTTTTTCAAAAAATATAGTAAATTTGACTTTGAAATACTTGGCAAGCACTCCTTGTGTAGTTGCCTCTAAAAATTAACATTATGGAATCGCGTGAACTATCCCAATCGAGCGTAGAAATCGAAAAGGATAAAACCTTGACCCCAGAGCCTGCACAAGAGCAAGCGTCAGACTCTGCTGTAATTAATCCCGAAGCAGGCCAGCCTGTTGCGGCAGTTGCCACTACTCCCGAGCGAGTTAAATACTCATCGATGAGCAAAACACAGCTGGTTGAAGCCCTCATTGCTTTGAAACAGCAACCAATCGATAGCATCAAAGACGATGTGGCGCAAGTGAAATCGGCCTTTTTTGCCATTCGTAAAGAAGAGATTGCCACCGAGAAGGCTGAGTTTTTGGCTGCCGGAAACGAAGAGTCGGCTTTTGTGGCTGTTGATTCGGCCGAGGAATCTCAAATCAAAGAACTGCTCAATGAGTTTAAAGAAAAGAAAGCCGAGTTTAATGCAGCACAAGATGCATTGAGAGCCGAAAATCTTGAGAAAAAGCGTCGCATTATCGACGAAATTAATTCGATTGTCGAAGATGCCGATAATGTGAATCGACAATTCTCTCATGTGCAACAGTTGCAACAAGATTTTAAAGCAATAGGTGAAGTTCCGGCTCCCCATGTCACCGAGTTGTGGAAAACCTATCAGTTGGCAGTTGAGAAATTCTATGATTTGCTCAAAATGAACAAGGAGTTGCGCGACTATGATTTCAAGAAAAACCTCGAAATCAAGCAACAATTGTGTGCCGATGCCGAAGCTCTTGACGAGGAAAGCGACATAGTGGTGGCCTTCAAGAAGTTGCAAAAATTGCATTCCACATGGCGCGAAACAGGACCTGTGGCCAAAGAAATACGCGAAGAGCTGTGGACCCGTTTCAAGAATGCGTCTTCGGTGATGAATAAAAAATATCAAGCATTTTTTGAAGAGCGCAAGGTCAAAGAAGCCGAAAGTGCCGAAGCCAAAACTGCCCTTTGCCAAAAAATAGAGGCAATCGAAACCGATACACTCAAAACCTATTCGGCATGGGACGAGGCCACCAAGAGCATTATTGCATTGCAAGAAGACTGGAAAAAGCTTGGTTTTGCTTCTCGCAAGGTCAATGCCGAGTTGTTTGTGCGTTTTCGCAAGGCCTGCGATGACTTCTTTGAGAAGAAAGCAGAGTTTTTCAAGCAAATGAAAGAGGAACTTGCCGAAAATCTTGCCAAGAAAACTGCCTTGTGTGAAAAGGCCGAGGCTTTGAAAGATTCCACCGAGTGGAAAAAGACAACCGACGCGCTCATTTCATTGCAAAAGGAATGGAAAACCATTGGCCCTGTAGTGAAAAAGCAAAGCGATGCTATATGGAAACGTTTTGTGGCAGCATGCGACACATTCTTTGAAGAAAAGAAAAAGCAAAACACCAATGTGCACTCTGTTGAGCACGACAATCTCAAGCAAAAAAAGGCTATCGTGGCTCAAATCAATGCCGTGTTGGCCGAGAACAACCAAGACGAAGGTCCTGCCAAGGTGCGTGAACTCATGCAACAATGGCAAAGTGTGGGACATGTGCCTTATAAAGAAAAAGACAAAATCTATGCCGAGTATAAAGAAGCCATCGACAAGGCCTTTGAGCAACTCGACATGAAGGCAACGCGTGCCCGACTGGCAAATTTTGAAAATAGCTTGAATCAATTGTCGGGAACCAACCGTGTGTATCACGAGCGTGAACGCTTGGTGCGCAGTTTTGAGCAAAAACGCCAAGAGTTGAAGACCTATGAGAATAACATGGGCTTCTTCAACGCTCAATCAAAGAGTGGAAACTCGCTCATGAAAGAAATGGAACGCAAAATAGCCCGCATTAAAGACGACATCGCTCTTCTTGAACAAAAAATCAAGACGATTGATGAGAAGCTTTAAGGCTGCGTGCCTTGGCTTTTATAGCGCATTGATGCTCTCTGCTTCATAACTATTATGGTGCAGAGAGCATTATCTCACAATCTTTCTCACATTAATACACAATAAAACAACATTATTTAGAGTTATCATTGAAGTGAACGCTAAAGGTCGATATGGTCAATTCATTCGCTGGATTTTTTCGGGCGTAGATTTGGTTATCTTAAACATAGCCTATCTTTTTATTTGCTATCTTTCTCCACTCGAAGATTTCTTCTCCAAGCAGGCATGGCTCATCATGAACATGTCGTTTTTGACGGCCAGTTCTTTCTACTCCAATATCCATTATCGGCGAGTAGTCTATGCCGATCAGGTGATTTTGCAAGCCGTGAAGCTGGTTTCGCTCCATGCCATTATATTTTTGTCGCTTGTCTCTTTTCTTGGCGACACTACCACATGGTACACTTTCTTGAAATTCTACGGCTTGTTTTTTTGCGGGTTGAGCTTTTGGTGGATTATATCTCGCAAGCTGTTGAAACGTTATCGCTCCTTGGGGCACAACTATCGCCGTGTCATTATCATTGGGGCAGGCTCTATGGGCAACAAGCTTGTGCAGGAAATGGAGTCGGACCCTGGCTATGGATATAGGGTGCTGGGTGTTTTTGAGAGCAAACGCAAATATCGCCCGGTGAAACACTATGTGGGCCCACTTGACATGGTTGAAGATTTTGTGAAAGAAAATCTTGTTGATGAAATGTATTGCGCCATTCCCGACAATGAAAACGAAGATGTGGCCTCTCTCATCAAGATAGCCGATAACAATGCTGTTGACTTTTATTATGTTCCACAATATGGGCATCACATTGCTCGACGATTTGAGCTTGTGCCCATTGGCAATGTCCCGGTCATGAGTGTGCGCCCCACACCCTTGGCCAATCCTTTCTATGCCACGGTGAAGCGATTGTTCGACTTGCTGTTTTCTTCAGTACTGCTCATTCTTTCGCCTCTCATGCTCATTCCTGTGGCAATTGGCATTAAATTGTCGTCGCCGGGACCTGTGTTCTTCAAGCAAGAGCGCACAGGGTTGCGAGGCGAGCCATTCTATTGCTACAAATTTCGCACCATGCGGGTTAATGCCCAAAGCGACACTATGCAGGCAACCAAAAACGACCCTCGCAAAACCAAGTTTGGCGACTTTTTGCGCAAAACCAGTATCGACGAGTTGCCACAATTCTACAATGTGTGGAAGGGCGACATGTCGATTGTTGGCCCTCGCCCCCACATGATTAAGCACACCGAGATTTATAGTGCACTCATCGATAAATACATGCTTCGCCACACCATCAAACCCGGCATCACCGGTTGGGCACAGGTGAATGGCTATCGTGGCCAAACCGATCAGTTGTGGAAGATGGAAAAGCGTGTAGAATATGATGTGTGGTATGCCGAGAATTGGAACTTTATGCTTGATTTAAAGATTATTGTTCTCACGGTTGTAAATGCTGTGCGTGGCGAGAAAAACGCTTTTTAAAGGGGGCTTGACCTTCATTCACACTCCACAGGTGAGAATTTCTATTTGTTTCATTCACTCTTTGTGAGCAAGAAAACCAACGTTGATGGAAGAGAGCACAAGCAATTTACGGGTTAGAGCACTTGCCGTGTTGCGCAAGTTCTATGGCTACGACAATTTCTTTCCTATTCAATATCAGGTGATAGAGCATGTGATGCAGGGGGGAGATGCCCTTGTGCTCATGCCCACGGGAGGAGGCAAGTCGATGTGCTATCAGGTGCCCGCCTTGCTCAAAGAGGGTTGCGCCATAGTGGTGTCGCCACTATTGGCTCTCATGAAAGATCAAGTCGACTCTCTGCTTGCCTGTGGCATTCCTGCAGCTTCTATTAATAGCCAACAAAGCGAGGCCGAGAATCGCGAAGTGATAGAGCAAGTGTATCGTGGCACCATCAAGTTGCTCTATGTGTCGCCCGAGCGATTATTGACCGAAATCGAGGAGTGGTCGCAAAAGATGAAAATAAGCCTCGTTGCCATCGATGAGGCGCATTGCATCTCGCAATGGGGACACGACTTTAGGCCCGAATACACACAACTTGCTATTCTCAAGCAACGTTTCCCCCATATTCCTTTTTTAGCCTTGACAGCCACTGCCGACAAGCTCACCCGTGCCGACATTATATTGCAACTGGGCATGCCCAAGGCTCAACTATTTATCACTTCGTTTGACCGTCCCAATATTTCGCTTGAGGTGCAGAGCGGAGTGTCGGGAAAGCAAAAAGTGCGTCGCATTGCACAATTCATTGCACAACATCGTGGCGAGAGTGGCATCGTCTATTGCTTGAGCAGAAAAAACACCGAGACCATGGCCTCTAAACTGCAAGGGCTGGGCATCAAGGCAATGGCTTTTCATGCAGGATTACCTACCGAGCAAAAGATGGAAATTCAACGAGCCTTTATCAATGATGAAGTACTTGTGATTTGTGCCACTATTGCATTTGGCATGGGCATCGACAAGAGCAATGTGCGTTGGGTGATTCATAGCAATATGCCCAAAAACATGGAGAGCTATTATCAAGAGATAGGCCGCGCAGGTCGTGATGGAGCTCCTGCCCATGCACTCATGTTCTATTCTTTTGGCGATGTGGTCACGCTCATGAAATTTGCTCAAGACTCAGGACAAAGTGCCACCAATATCGACAAGTTGAGGCGCATGCAACACTATGCCGAGGCCACAGTGTGCCGCAGGCGAGTGTTGCTCAGCTACTTCAACGAGCGCTATGAGCAAGATTGTGGCTATTGCGATGTGTGTCAAAATCCGCCAGAGCGTTTTGATGGGTCGGTATTGGTGCAAATGGCATTGAGTGCCGCATTGCGCACAGGAGAGCAAGCAGGTCTCACATCAATCATCGACATCTTGCGTGGAGCTCGCAAAGCCGAGCTATTGGAGGCCGGTTGGAATAAACTCAAAACCTATGGAGTGGGGCACGATCTATCCTTTGCCATGTGGAATCACTACTTGTTGCAAATGTTGCAATTGGGCATTATAGATGTGGCCTATGACGAGCACAACCACATTAAAGTGACCCCCTATGGCCGTGAAATTCTTTTTGGAAAAGCAACAGTAGAGCTCTCCAAGTTTGAGTATAAGCAATTAACCAAACCTTCGACCAAAAAGAAGCAATCGCTGTTTGATGAAGCCACTTGGGCTCAAAGCGATGAAGACTTATTTCTCAAGCTCAAAGAGTCTCGTTTGGCATTGGCAAGAGTGGCTGGCATAGCTCCCTACATGGTGTTTAGCGACAAGGTGTTGCGTCACATGGTTACCGAAAAGCCCACCACCAAGTTGCAATTCGACGCCCTCTATGGCGTGGGTGAGCACAAGTCGCAACTCTATTGGCGACATTTCACCTCACTCATCGCCCAGTGGCTCTCACAGCATGATGCTTGAATGCGCAAAAAAACTCTCCAATTAGCTTAATGACCTGTATATTAACAATGTAGAGGCGATACATGCATCGTCTCTACCCAAGCATTACCAACCGAGTAGATAGGTCAAGCCCAAAAAAAATTATCGCCAAGTCGATTTTTGACTTGACGATAAAATTTGGCTTGTGTGCAAGGCCTGAGTGAAGATTGTAGCCTTGTAAAATATCTTTCAGTTAAAAGTTGAATTCGTCTTTTTCTTTGGCTGCATTGCGATACACCAATCGCTCATCAAGATATTCTTGAGTGGCAATGAGTGAGGGCTTGGGAAGTTTCTCGTAGTATTTGGAAATCTCGATTTGTTCACGATTTTCCGAAATTTCTTCCAAGTTGTCGTTCATCGAAGCAAACTCTTGCAGTTTCTTTTCGAGATCGCTCTTCATCTCGGCCGAGATTTGATTGGCTCGTTTACTAATGATGCACACTGTCTCATAGATGTTGCCAGTGGGTTGAGACATTTCAACGAGGTCTTGAATAGTCGTTGTCTGCGGTGCGTTAGTTTTCTTGTAATCCATTGTAAGAAATTATATGTTTTAATTTTTATTTTTCGTTCACGTGCTTGCTGGCAATTTTGAAGATATTGTCGGCTTCTTTGCGGTCTTTGCTATCGGGATAGTCGTTGATAAATGAGTAGTACTCGTCGACCACAGTGCGAAATCTCTCTTCTTTCTTCTCTTCAACACTCTCGCTGGCTTCGCTATATCGAGCCTTGAGAATGAGAAATTCCAGCTGTTCTTTATATTTGCTATAGGGATAGTCTTTGATAGCGTTTTTGGCAGTAATCACTGCGCTCTCATAGTTGTTGCCCATGTAGTTGCCCAAGTTGTAGTAGAGTTGTGCATTTTGCAGTTGCTTGAGCACCAACTTGTCTTGCAATTCAAATATTGCATTTTGGGCAATCGACACTTTGTCGCTCTTGGGAAAGAAGTCGAGAAAGGCTTGCAACTCTTCAATGGCTTTGATGGTCTCGCTTTGGTCGAGCTGTGGCTCGGGTGAGTCGAGATAATAGCCATAGCCACAATAGAAGCGTGCCAACTCGGTATATTGCCCCTTGGGATATTGTTGATAGTATTGCTTGAAATAGGCTCCCGAGTTGAGATAGTCTTTATTCTCATAGTAGCTCAATCCCAGCAGGTAGAGGGATTCTTCTCCTTTATCAGTGCCTTTAAACACGGTGTAGGTGCCTTCGAGCAAAGTGAATGCCTGTGCATATTTTTTTTGCTCAAAAGCCCGTTTAGCATAGTCAAATTTATAGTTGTAATCGGTGCTTTTGAGGGCCTTGTTATACTCGCCACATCCGGTGAGAAATGCGGTTGCACACAATATGATGAGAAGTCTGCCTGTCGTCATAGGGGGTCTATCGTTTAAACGTCTAAAAAATTGCCACGTTTTCACGACATGGCGCATTTAGCATGCAAATTTACGCATATTTCGCCACTTGGCAAGGTTTAAAAGCCAAAAAACTCTTAAAACCCCCCACTACTGTGCAATAAAAAGCAAAGAAGTGGGGGAGGTGCTGTGCCTATTCGACCGAAAAACCTGCATCTTCAATGGCTTCTTCTATCGCCAAGTCGTTGAAATTGCCTTCAACTTGGGCAGTAGATTGCTTGAGGTCGACACTTGCTTGTGTCACGCCTTCAACTTGCTTGATGGCATTTTCCACTTTCATGCGGCAGTGGTCGCATTTCATGCCTGTTACTTTAAATTCTTTCATTGCTTGTTAAAAATAAAAATGGTTATTTAATATATTTGAGTCTCAATGTGTTGAGAATCACGCTCACGCTCGAAAAAGCCATCAGGGCACTTGCCCATGTTGGGGTGATTTGAAAATCAATGCCTGCAATGTGCAACACTCCTGCCGATAGCGGAATGCACACTACATTGTAGATGAAGGCCCAAAAAAGGTTTTGCTTGATCATTCTTGTTGTTTTTTTGCTCAATTCTATGGCTTGGGGCAAGTGGTTCAGGTCGCTACCCATGAGGGTGACTTGTGCCACATCTATGGCTACATCGGTTCCTTGAGCCATGGCTATGCCCACATTGGCAAGAGCAAGGGCTTGGGTGTCGTTGATGCCATCGCCCACCATGAGCACGTGCTTGCCTTGTTGTTGCAACTCTCTCACCAAGTTTTCCTTGTCTTGTGGCAGAGCCTCACTCTTGTAGTGATCGATGCCTGCTTGAGTGGCCCAGTAGCGTGCTGCCTCTTCCTTGTCACCGCTCATCATGTGTGTTTCGATGCCCATTTTTTTGAGTTGCATCATGGCTTCTCTTGCTCCAGGCTTAAGGCTCTCTCGCTCATTGAGGGCTAAATTATCGATTTTGGTGAAGTCAACACTTGGGTTGGGAAGGGTGAGAGTGCCCGTTTTGTCGATGACCATGGCATTCACCTTGTGCAGACTTTCAAGGGCAGTGGCATCTTTAATGAGAATGTTGTTTTGGGCAGCTTTGCCCATCGCCACCATAAGGGCTGTGGGGGTGGCAAGTCCCATGGCACATGGGCAGGCGATAACAAGCACAGCCACTGCGCTCATGATGGCTTGAGGCAGGGCTTGAATGCCTCCCAAACTCCACCACACGATAAAGGTGAGCAGGGCTATCAGAGCAACCGAGGGTACAAACACGAGCGCAACCTTGTCGACAATGCGTTGCACAGGGGCTTTGCTCGCTTGTGCCTCTTGCACCATCGCTATGATGTGGGCAAGGGCTGTGTCTTTACCAATCTGCTTGGCACGAAATCTCAATATGCCTTGTTGCAGCACCGTGCCAGCAAGCACTTGCGAGCCTTTTTGCTTGAGGGCAGGATTGGGTTCTCCCGTTATCATGGCTTCGTCGACATAGGCTCCGGTGTTGTGCATGAAGCTATTGGCCCATGTTACTTTGCCATCAACGGGAATTTTCTCGCCAGCTCTCACTTCAAGCAGGTCGCCCACATCAATGGTGGAGATTGGCACTTCTTGTGTGGTTTCTTTGTTGTTGCCGGGGTGCACAAGGTGGGCTGTTTTGGGAGATAGTGTCATGAGCTTGCGAATGCTGCTTGCTGCACCATTTTTGGCTTTTTCTTCGAGTAGTCGGCCTGTGAGCACAAAGGTGATAATCATCACGCTGGCATCAAAATAGGAGTGCCATTCAATGCCCCGTGCTCCCCAAGTGGCATCGCCCCAAAAGGTGTTGAATGTGCTGAACAAAAAAGCGATGCCTGTGCTCAAGGCCACAAGTGTGTCCATGTTGGCTGTGGCATGTCGCAGTTGCTTGACTGCCGAGCGGTAAAAGCCACGACCACAATAAAGCATTGCTGAGAGTGCGATGATGAGAGAAAGTTGATGGGTTGTCGACGCGCTACCCACCTCGATCCACTGCATCGACACTGCCATGATTAAAATTGAAAATATCCATGCCACTGCCACTTTGCGTGCAAGCATTGTGAATGAGCGTTTTTCGAGTTCTTCAACATTGCGATCTTCTTCGATAATGAGGTCATAGCCCAAGTTGCTTATCTCTTGTTTCATGTTTTCGAGCGTGATGCTCTCGGGATCATATTCTACAAGAGCTGAGCGACTTGCAAGCGACACAGTTGCTTTTTCTATGCCTCTCAAAGTGTTGAGGTGTCGCTCCACGTTGGCCGAGCATGCACTGCAGGCCATGCCCATCACGGGAATTGTTTTTTTGACTGTAGCCATCGTTTGCTTTGCATTTATTTTCTGGTGTGCAAAGTTAGATGAGATTGTGCGTTGGGTTGTTACACAATTATTGCAAAGTGTTGCACTTTTATTGTGGCTCTGAGTAATTGATGAATTTTCCTTTGTTTTTTATGGCATGGTTTTCATAGGGGTGTCGCCCTTGCTCTTCGCCCTTGATTTCTACCGTCATGCCCACTTGGGCGTAGTGTTGCTTGAGGTGAGCAACATCGGCATCGCGCAACCTGATGCACCCCTCGCTGTCACGCCCGGGCATTTTGTTGGCATTGCCAGTGCTACCATGAATGCCGATGCCCGAAAATGGGGTTTTGAGTCGCATGAACCATGGCCCATAAGAGAGTATAGCTCCACGACCATCGCCAAAGTCGTGGGTCCATGTGCTTGCATCTACAATTTGAGTGATAACAAAGGGCTTGCCGGCTGGCGATTGAGGAGTTGTCATGTCGCCATTGCGCTGTTTTTGCCCCTTTTGGCGAGCAAGACACACGGGGTAGCGTGCAATGAGGGTGGTGTCGCCTTGCACTGTGGCATAGACGTTGAGGCGCAATTCGCGCTTTGAGATAACAATGAAAGCCGATTTAGGGTCATATTTTCCTTCATAAAACACCAATGCTGTGTCGGCTCTAAACCGGCCGGGAGCAATTTCGGCAGGTGATTCATCACGAGTTTTATGTTGCCGGTTGTTGTCATGATTTGCTGCTGTGTTTGAGGTGTTATCTTTGTTGTTGGCACAACCGGTGGCAAGCACAAGAAGCAAAAAGAGTAGAGCAAAGTGTTTCATTGTTGTTTATATTTTATCGAGCGGTAGCCGGCTCGGTTGTTGTTGCTTGTATTGAGTGGGGGCTACACCCGTCACTTGCTTGAATTGGCGCGACAAGTGTGCCACGCTCGAATAGCCGGTTTTAAAGGCAATTTCGCTCACGGTGAGTTCGCCATAATCAAGCAGTTCTTTCACATATTCAATTTTGTGAGCAATATAGAATTTTTCAATGGTGCGATGCTCGTGATTGCTGAAAAAAGTGCTCAATCGGTTGTAATCGATATGAAGTGCTTCAGCCAATTCCTGCGATAGTTTCACGGGTTCACCATCATTTTTGCGTGCCAGTTGCATGACGATTGTTTTGATGCGTTCGACCCAAATTTCGTCTTGGTTGTGCAACAATTCAAATCCTGCATGATGTAGCAATTGGGAGAGTTGGGCAAGCTGCATGGTGTTGAAGTTTTGCTTGATGTTGGCATGACCAATCTCCACATCTACAGCGGTTATGCCGATGGACTTAAAGATGTGCTTCACAGCTTCTACACACCGTGGACACACCATGTTCTTGATCGTGAGTTGCGCTATGGTAGCTGTGTTGTGCAAAACTTTTCTATTTTTGGTGTTGAATGCAAAAATAGTGATTTAAATTGGCCGAACAATGTTTTTTTCCACCTTTCTTTGCCGTCGCTCATCGCTCAATGATGAGGTTCAAGTTGCTATTGTGGCATCTTGCTTTGAGCCAATTGAGGAGTTGGGTGTGGGTGGCATTGTTGATGGAACGCCCAAGGGTGACAATGGCGGTGAGTCGGCGTTGTTCGGGTACGGTGTCGGTGCTCACTTGCAAGGTGGGCATGAGGGCTATCGACTTGACCTGTGGCGCTATTACTTTTACCTCGCTTTTAATGTCGCGACTCAATTGCTCATAGTCTTGATAATAGGCAAGTTGCTTGCGCAAGGCATTGTTTTCTTCGGTGGCTTGTTCGAGCAGTTGCTGCTGGTTGTTGCCGTTGGCATATAGGCCTGTGAGGCGATTGCTCAACGCCATGATGCTGTCGGTGGTGGTGCCTTGTATGAGTTTGAGCTTGTAGCCTTGCAGCGACGAGTAGTTGTTTAATGCGGCTTGTGCATCTTTGATTTTTTCTTGCGAGATGATGTTGCCCACTGCCACCACATGAATGGTGCTGTCGTCGTTAATGCTATTGGCTATAATTTGCGAGCCGTCCCACTTGAGGTGATGGCGAATGAATTGCCCCATTTGACGGTCCATCAAGCTTTGCTGCATGGTGAGCCATGTCATGTAGGCGGCAGGAATCATGGTGAGCACAACAACGGCAACAATGGTGCGTCGTCCCACTTTGGCACGTTTGGGGTCGATAAAGGTTTTGGGCTCAAAGCGCATCATTTTCACGCCAATAAAGGTGGATAGGGCAATGAAAACGGTGTTGATGAAATAGAGAAAAAATGCCCCCAAAAAGAATTTCATGCTTCCCGAAGCCAGTCCATAGCCAGCAGTGCACAATGGTGGCATGAGGGCGGTGGCAATGGCCACACCGGGCAGCACATTGCCCTTGTCGCGAATGCACAAGGCCAAAATTCCCGCGCCTCCTCCAATGAAGGCTATCATCACGTCATAGAGGGTGGGGGAGGTGCGCGCCAGCAACTCCGATTGTGTGCCTTGATAGGGGGTGAGCAAGAAATAAAATGTGGCTGCCATGATGCTGATGAGGGTTGCCACAATGTAGTTCTGGGAGGCTCGCTTGAGCAATTCTACATCATTGGTGCCCACAGCCAAGCCCATGCCAATGATTGGACCCATGAGGGGCGAAATGAGCATTGCGCCAATGATAACAGCCGTTGAGTTGACATTGAGCCCAAGCGAGGCTATGAGAATGGCAAAAATGAGTAGCCACAAGTTGGCTCCTTTAAATGAAACTCCACCTTTGATTTGCTCTACGCTTTTTTCTTGACTCTCAAGATCGCGGTTGGCATTGAAATAATCTTTAAAGTTCATGAGTTGGCAAAATATTGATTGATTAATGCAAATTTACATAAAAAAATAGATATATCCATTGAATGACTCTGAGATGGCGACCAAAGTTTTTGCAGATGTCAAAAAAAATGCCAAAATTTGCAATCCTTTTTCATCAATAAAAAAGATAGATTCATGACAAGATATGTGATATTTCTATTGCTGATGTTGTGTGGCTTTTCAGGTCTTCAAGCTCAACCATCGCAACCCACTCAAGGGCAAATTCAAGAATTGCGCATCGTGTCTACAACCGATGTGCACGGCAGTTTCTTTCCCATCGATTTCATGACAGGCAAGCCTGCTTCGGGTTCGATGGCTCGTGTGAGCAGCTATGTGAATCGTTTGCGCCACAGCTATGGCGACCGACTCATCTTGCTTGATAATGGCGATATATTGCAGGGGCAGCCCATTAGCTATTTTTCCAATTATCTTGACACCTTGCAATGCAATATTGCCGGTGAAGTTGTCAACTATTTGTGCTACGATGCCCAGAACTTGGGCAATCACGATATTGAACCGGGGCATGCGGTCTACGACAAATGGATAGGTGAGGTCGATTGCCCCACTTTGGGTGCCAATGTGATAGATGTGGCCACGGGCATGCCCTATGTGAAACCCTATGTGATGCTCAATCGAGGAGGGGTGAAGGTGGCTGTGTTGGGGTTGCTCACTCCTGCAATACCCCACTGGCTTGCACCCGACGTGTGGCGAGGCCTGAAGTTTCAAGAAATGGTGTTGAGTGCTCGCTATTGGGTCGATTTCTTGAAACGCAATGAGCACCCCGATGTGATAGTGGGCTTGTTTCACAGTGGCTATAAAGGAGGTATTGTTGCCGAAGGCTATCGCGAGAATGCTGCACGCGAGGTGGCGCAGCAAGTTGAGGGTTTTGATATAATCTTCTTTGGGCACGATCACACTCGCCACAATGGCTATGAGATGTCGCCCGGTGGCAAGCAGGTGCTCTTGCTCAATGGAGCCAATGCCGCACAGGCTGTGGGCGATGCTGTTGTGAAATTGGAATATGATGGAAAAAAATGGCACATAATCTCTAACGAGGGCATGCTCACCGATGTCACCCAATGTGATGTTGATGAAAATTACATGAATTATTTTCAGCCATTTATCGATAAAGCTCAACGCTGGATTTCGCAGCCCATTGGCGAAATTGCCCACACGATAACCACTCGCGATTGCTTTTTTGGCAATAGTGCCTTCAATGATTTAATTTTAAATCTTGAACTCGAAATCACGCATGCCGATGTGGCTTTTAGTGCACCCTTGGGCACCGACTTGAAACTTGAAAAGGGCAAAATCACGATGGGCGATATGTTCTCTCTTTACAAGTTTGAAAATCAGCTTTATGTGATGAACATGACTGGCGAGGAAATTCGTCGGCATCTCGAAATGAGTTATGGCATGTGGTGCAACACCATGACCAGTGCCAGCGATCACCTCATTCTCATGAAAAAAGATGGTGGCAAAATGCAATTTGCAGGACGTACCTATAATTTTGATAGTGCTGCCGGCATCGACTATGAAGTAGATGTCACTCAACCAGTGGGTAGCCGTGTGAAGATTTTGCAAATGTCCAATGGCTCGCCATTTGTTGCCACCCAAGTCTATAAGGTAGCTATGAGTAGTTACCGAGCCAATGGTGGAGGTGAATTGCTCACTCGTGGAGCTGGCATTGCTCGCGACCAGCTTGCAAGCCGCATTGTGTATCAAAGCGACTTAGACCTGCGCCACTATTTGGCGCAAGCTATTCAACGCAAGCGGTTGATCAATCCTGCCCCCAACCACAATTGGCGTTTTGTGCCCGAAAAATGGACAAAGGCAGCTGCCCAGCGCGACTATCGCTTGCTTTTTAAATGATAATCACTGGCCGTATTTGGCGTTTTCGAGTTTCAGCAGCTTGAGTTTCTTGTCGATGCCACCGGCATAGCCAGTGAGACTGCCATCACTTCCCACTACACGATGGCAGGGAATGATGATGGAGATAGGGTTGTGCCCCACAGCTCCCCCAACGGCTTGAGCGGCCATTTGTGCCAGTCCACGCTCTTGAGCGATGGCTTGTGCAAGGGCTCGATAGGTGGTGACTTGCCCATAGGGAATGCGGGTGAGCATCTCCCACACTTGCTTCCTGAAAGGAGTGCCCTCAAGGCTTATGGGTGGAGTGAAATTGGGGTTGCGCCCACTAAAGTAGATGTTGAGCCACTCTTTTGTTTTGTCAAATATCGACAAATCCTTTTCTTGGTATTGGCAAGATAGCGTTGAAGCAAAATGTTGTTGCCCGTCAAACCACAACCCGGTGAGGGCTTCACCATTTGATGCCATTGTTGTGCCCCCCAGTGGCGACCGATAGTGTGAAATATAGTGCATGTGAGATGTTGAAGAGGGTTAAACCCCAATCGGTCATTAGGTCGCAATAAGAACATATCTTAGGCTTTTCCTTGCCTTTATCATTTATTTTGGTTCTTTTTGACTGCTTTTTCGGTTGTTTAGCCCGCTAAACGCCCTCAAAATCAATCAAAAATTACTCAAAATAATTTGACAAAAACAAAGAAACCTAATGACCGATTTTGGTTAAAAACAAGGAGCAGCTATTTCATGTAGAACTGCTCCTTGTTTTTGATATACTATATTTGTAATAATTGTTTTTTTATTCCCACTCGATAGTTGCAGGTGGCTTGGACGAGATGTCATAGCACACACGATTCACGCCCTTCACCTTATTGATGATTTCATTGCTCACTTTGGCCATGAAGTCATAGGGCAGGTGTGCCCAGTCGGCAGTCATGGCGTCGGTGCTGGTCACGGCACGCAGTGCCACGGGGTGCTCATAGGTGCGCTCATCGCCCATCACGCCCACACTGCGTATTGTGCTCAAGAGCACAGTGCCAGCTTGCCACACCTTGTCGTAGAGGGGCTCGCCATCGGGGCAAATGTAGTTGTGCAGAGCCTCGATATAGATGTCGTCGGCATCTTGCAAAATGCGCACTTTCTCACGTGTGATGTCGCCCAAAATGCGCACGGCAAGGCCTGGACCGGGGAAGGGGTGACGCTTGATGAGTTGCTCAGGCATTTCCATTTGGTAGCCCACGCGGCGCACCTCGTCTTTAAACAGCCATTGCAAGGGTTCGCACAGCTTGAGTTTCATCTCCTTGGGCAGTCCTCCCACATTGTGATGGCTCTTGATGGTCATGCCTGTGATGCTCAAGCTCTCGATGCGGTCGGGGTAGATAGTGCCTTGGGCAAGCCATTTGGCATCGGTTATTTTCTTAGCCTCGGCATTAAACACTTCCACAAAGTCGCGACCAATGATTTTGCGTTTTTGTTCGGGGTCGGTCACGCCTTCAAGGTCTTGAAAGAATTTTTCGCTGGCATCAACACCAATCACGTTGAGTCCAAGCCCCTTGTAGGCTTCCATCACCTTGTTGAACTCGTCTTTGCGCAACATGCCATGGTCCACAAAAATGCAGGTGAGATTTTGACCGATAGCCTTGTTGAGCAAGGTGGCACACACGCTTGAATCAACACCACCCGATAGTCCCAAAATCACACGGTCGTTGCCCAATTGTTGCTTGAGCTCCTGCACTGTGGTTTCTACAAACGAGGCTGCACTCCACTCTCGACGGCTGCCACAAATGTTTACCACAAAGTTTTCGAGCAACAGTTTGCCTTGGGTTGAGTGAAACACTTCGGGGTGAAATTGAACTGCCCACACAGGATTGGTGCTACTGGCATAGGCGGCATATTTCACATCGGTTGTTGAGGCTATCACATGGCAATCTTGTGGAATGGCAGTGATGGTGTCGCCGTGGCTCATCCACACTTGAGAGTTGGGCTCAAAACCTTTGAACAATGCGTCTTGGGCATCAAAGTCTTGCAAATGGGCGCGACCATACTCGCGAGTGCCGGTGCTCTCAACTTTGCCACCATTGCTGTGTGAAATAAACTGTGCGCCATAGCAAATGCCAAGCACAGGCACTTTGCCAATGAATTGGCTCAAATCGACCTTGAAGGCCTCTTTGTCGTGCACCGAGTAGGGCGAGCCCGATAGAATAACGCCTATCACGCTTTTGTCGCCAACGGGGAACTTGTTGTAGGGCAAAATTTCGCAGAAGGTGTCGAGCTCACGCACCCTGCGGCCAATGAGCTGAGTCGTCTGCGAGCCGAAATCTAAAATGATGATTTTTTGCTGCATTGAGTTGAGCTTTTAGTGTTTCTTTTTCTTGCCACAAAGTTAAAAAAAATAATCATCACTTCCTCATGTGAGTTTCATCGAAGTGTGAGTTTTTTTCACTCATCGGCACGATTTCCACCATCAAGGCAAGCCCGTTCTTGCTCAAATCGGTTGGATTCTTTATGCCCAATATAGTGTGTGCCATTATAGATGCGTCCCCTTGTTTCCATATAATAGATTTGCTACCCTTATGGTGGCTTAAATCAAAAATAATATTTCGCTTTCAGCCATACCTCGGAGTTATGTTTATACATTGCAAACTTGCCTTTGTCGGCATGGAAAAAGTCGTATCCAGTGGTAAGTTCGATTTGGTCGTTCAAGGCGTAGGAGGCGGAGAAGCGGTTGAAAACGCCACCATTGGCTACGTCGATATAGGCGAATGTTGAAAGTTTCAGCGTGTTCCGCATCAATTCTTTCGAGATTCTTGCCGTGGCAAGTCCGGCATTGCAATAAGCAGAAAAACCATCAAGGTTGCCTGCCGTGTATTTGTGGCAATACTGCGCGCTGAAGTTCCAATCGTTGCCCGGATACCAGTCCACGCCGACAAGTGCGTTGTAGGAGTTTCGGCAAACCACGTCTTTTCCAACGCCTCCGCTTTGCGCCTCATCGAAATAGCAAGCAGCCTCGCCACGAAGAACAAACGGCCCTACAGGCAGCGAGCAGTCGCCTCCGAGCATCGTCATCGGACGATATACACCCTTGACCAGAAGTGACTTTCTGTCATCGGACACAGCAAGTGAAAGAGCAGGCATCTTGTTCCACGTCCGCAAGGCACTCAAGGAGAAATCTATCCCGCTGAGATTGGTCGTTATCCTCCCGCCGTACTCCATGTTCCGAAGCCTTTTCTCCGGTTTGTCGCTTTCTAAATCTATGGTATAGGGAAGGGAGGCCGAGGGCAGAGTCAGTGCCCACGGATTGCATCGGTTGGTGGGAAGAATGAAGAAACTGGCCACGGGATTATATATCGCCTCGAATGTCACTGCGCGCCATGTGTATTTGGCACGCAGGGCATTGACGGGCATACGGATGTCGTCGTAGTCTTGAGCAAGGAACTCGGTATAGTCGCAGGGCGACACGCAGTCGGTAACGCGCAAAGCGTCTGCCACTCCCCATACTACAATCTGCCGTCCCACCCGAAGGTCAAAGTTTCCTTTGGCGTATGCGAGATATGCCTCACGCAGTTCCAGCCCGGTGCGATCTTTCAGTATGCCGTTGTAGGTGGCGTTCATGGAAACAAAAAGGGAAGCAGCACCTTTTTCGAGTTTCACCTCGCCGCGCGCACGGGTTCTCGAAGCCATCCAGTCGGCTTTACCCTCGGTGCGTGCGGCATGGTAGGTGTCGAGAAAGCCCTTTACCTGAATGCGCAGGGCGTTGTCCTCCGTTTCTTCCTCTTGCACATATTCCGCATCAACGGAATCGGTCTCCACCGCCGAGGTGTCAATCTGGGCTGATGCTTGTGCCGAGAACATCGGCACAAGCAAGAGCATCGTCCATAATCGCAGCATTCTCATGGTCAGAGTCCTTTCTCCAATTTGGAAACGGTGAAGAGGTTGGGCGCAACCTTGATGTTGAATCGCTGGTTGTCCATGCGAATGATGGTCTTGTGCCCCGTCT